>NZ_JAQGMM010000315.1 GCF_028292365.1 Caballeronia sp. | reverse complement strand
AGACATTTGATTTCCTAAGGTTTCCGTGAGCGATTCATCGCGTCACTATGCAGTTAATGATTGATTGACTGTTACCCCTGCGAGGAGCGTTTTCAGAACGAGCATCTCTCGGCTCCGCACCATCACGAAGATAGGCGAAGACCAACATCGCACGCTTCCAGGCGTCGATGGCGATACAACCATCATCTGCAAGGGTTTCTGCAATCAGACATAGAGCTTGTCGCGCCACTTTTGATCATGGTGGTGCAACGACTATAGGTTTCCGCGGAAGGTGTGAGAAAGACCTTGTAAGCAGGGAGGCATGCCCCTCAGGCATGGCAGGAGAGAGCCATGCCTTCGGACATAACGAACATCCTCGCCATAGAGAGCCGGGGCATTCTTAAGGCGGTGCTGTGTCACCCATGCGCGTTTATATCGGCACGATCAGCTATACGATCTATCTTGTTCACATGTCCGCGCTCTACGTTGTGTGGGGCCTGCACCTGAATCGGCTGATCGCCACGGCGGCGGCCCTCGCTATTACCTTGGCCTTTGCAAGCGCAAGTTGGTTCCTGCTTGAAAAGCGTTTGACTCGCGGGCCCATCGCGGTTCAATTGCCCGATATTGCCGTGCCCGCTTCTGCCGGACTCGCATCATGAAATCTTGGGCGCTACTTCTCACGCTGGCCGCGTCCTGTTACGCCAACGCGGTCGAACCGTTGCTTATCGAAGCGTATGGAGACTCCACGACGCTCGGCATCTCGTGCATCAATAACGAGTGCCGGGAGAACGCAGGTAACGCCGTGGCGTATTTGCAGGCCGACCTACAGCGAAAGTTCGGCGATAGCGTCACCGTCTCCAATCTTGGGCTTGGCGGAACAATGGCGACGCAGCTTTATGCCGGGAGCGACCGGATTCCCGTCGTGCCGTGGCCGGAACGCATGCGGGCGTCGCGCGCGCGTATCGTCACGATCAACTACGGCATCAACGAAGTGGCGCAAAACCAGACGCCCAAGCAGTTCTACGATGTTGAAACGGCGCTGGTCAAAGTCGCCGTGGCGAACGGCAAGCTTGCGGTTCTCGCCACGTCAAACCCTGTGCTTGACGGCCGATTCAATGCGCGCGTTTCGATGATGGCGGCGATGACGCGCCGCGTCGCGCAGGAACAACATGTGCCGCTGATCGATCAGTTTGCCTACGTCTCGGCTTTGCCAGACTGGCAGCGCGGTATGTCTGACGGCGTTCATCCGCTCGCGTCGCTCTACAAGCTGAAGGCGGACCGCGATTTTGCCGTGCTCGGCCCGATCGTCACTCAACTTCAGAACGATAAGCGCAAGTAATTGAGTAGGCGAATGGCAGGTTACGGTGTTCACGAATGAGCTGATGCTGAATTGTCAAAACCCACTGGTTGGGCACATCTGGCAAAGGTCCAGCGATGCGCTGGAGGCCAGCTCTTACCGGGCAGCCGCATAGCGGCCCAATTGCTGCCGCTCGCCAAACCCACGAAGCCGTCACTCGAATGGCTGGTTCGCCCGGAAACCTGCCCGACAGCCCACGAGCACTTCCCGGTCTTTGCAGCCATTGGCCCTCCATAATTGAGCGGGCGGTATCGGTCGCGGCCATTGATGAACAGGCGGCGGAAAAAAGCGTCAGGCCTGCCCGAAATGCTTGTGCTGGCGTACTGTTCAATTTGGCAGACAAATACTATTCTGTTATACCCTTCGGGCTGGTGTCGATGCCTATGCACCGGCTTTCGACACGTCGTTCAACAAAACTTCGCCCCAGCCACGGTGAGAAGAGCCCTCTCTCGACACACGCTTCGAGGATCGGGCTGCAGCGCGGCGGAACTGACGTGTAACCCGCCACTACGGTGTCGCCCATGCATAGCCAAGCCATCAAATGTGTCTTGCTTCTCGTATGCGGATGCCCGCCCGTTATGAACACTTACGCCGCCGATTCGATCGGCGCGATCAAGACCGTCAAAGGGGCGGTACATATTGAGCGCGCCGGGCAGAACCAGGATGCTGCGATTGGCAGCGAGGTGTTCGGCAGCGACCGCATAGTGACGGGTCCCACCTCCTCCGTCGGCATCACGTTGCGCGACAACACGCTGCTATCCGAAGGCGCCAATTCCATTCTCGAACTCAACAAGTTCGCATTCAACACCACCACCTACCAGGGGACGCTCGACGCCACCATCAGGCGCGGCTCGCTCGCCGTCGTGGATGGCGAGCTCGCAAAGGCGAACCCGGAATCGGTGCGCTACAGCACTCCGACCACCACGCTGGGCGTGCGCGGCACCGAATTCATCATCGAAGTCGGCGGCGAAAGCGGGAGCGGGCGTTGAAACCGTCCATCCGGAGCGACCGGCTGAGACCGGCGGCGTTAGTCATCGCAACCTGCCTCTGCGCGTGCAGCTCGACGCCGGACAAGATCACCTTGTTGCCGGATCCGGGGGGCAGCGTCGGCGCCGTCGTCGTCAAGAGCACCAACAAAACGCAGGTGATCGACACCGCATACGCCCAGGCCAGTGTTGCGAGGAACGGCGCGATCGAAGTGACCACAGGGAACCCGTCCGACGTGCAGGGACGCTACAGCGATCTGCTTGCCGCGCGCCCCCCGCGCCCCAAGACGTTCACAATCAACTTTCTGTTCGACTCCGCCACCCAGCTGGCCCCGGATTCGGCGGCCACTGTCACGAAGCTGAAGACTGCGCTGGCAACGTGGCCCGCTCCCCACCTCACGGTGGTTGGTCATACCGATTCGGCGGGTTCCGACGAGTTCAACGACAGGCTCTCGATGCGCCGCGCGCAGACTGTCGCCGCATTCCTCGTCAAGGCCGGCATACCCGCGCAGCAAATCGAAACCGCCGGACGCGGCAAGCGCGAGCCGATCGCGCACACGGCGGACGGCGTGCCGAGCCAGATGAACCGCCGTGTCGTGATCACCATTCAGTGAGCCGGGCCATGCCGCACCGCCTCGCGTGATCGTCGCCTCTTTTCCGCCGCCGACATGAAGCGCTATCTCAACACTTGGCTCATCTTCATTAGACGCATGCTCAGAGCGCGCAAAGGGCGGCCCTGGGCGCTCGTCGTGCTGTTCACCCTCGTCCTGCTCGACCTATACGGCGAGTGGCCGACCAATGTGCCGCGTCCCGCCTTTCTCAATACGTTCAACGGGGTGCTCCCGGATGCCTTCGGTTCGGCGCGGCAGCTGCTGTTCGACCACTACCAGCGCCATTTTCCGCGCGTGCCCACGACGCAGCCGGTGATCATCGTCGAAATCGACGACAAGACGCTGGAAGCCGTCGGTCAATGGCCGTGGCCGCGCAACAGGCTGGCTAACCTCGTCGATGCGATCGCCGCACAGAAACCACTTGCGATCGGTCTCGACATCTACATGCCGGAACTCGATCAAACCTCACCGGCCAAGGTGGCCGACAATCTGCCGTCCTCGGCGGCGGATATCGCCACCCAGTTGCGGGCATTGCCGAGTCACGAGCGCATTCTCGCCACCTCGTTGCGCGCGGCGCCGTCCATACTCGGCGCGGCTGCTTTCGATCACGCCACCTCCACGACCAGTACGGACCTGCTGAGCACGCCCATCCTCGTGCATGGCCCGGACCCGACGGACAAAATGCAGCGCTTTCACTACGTGCTGGCGAGCCTGCCAGAACTGCAGGGCGCGGCGCATGGCCAGGCGATGCTGAACGTGGCCCAGGAACAGGGCACGGTGCGTCGGATTCCGCTCATCATGGGTCTCGGTGACAAGATGGTTCCCGGCCTGCCGATCGAGATGCTGCGGGTCGCCATCGGCTCTCCCGCGGTGGACGTGTACGCGGACGAGTCAGGCGTGCAGGCGGTGGGTGTCGCGGACGTGCGGGTTCCCACGCAGCCTGACGGTGACATGTGGCTGCATTTCGCGTCGATCCAGGCGACGCAGCAACGCTATGTGTCGGCAAGCGATGTCCTGCAAGGCAAGGTCAATGCGACGCGCTTTCGCAATAAGCTGGTATTGGTCGGCCTGACGGGCACCGGCCTGACCGACATGCGCACTACAGCGCTGGGCGAGCTGGTGCCCGGCATCGAAATCCAGGCGCAGGGCATAGAAACAATCTTCGAAGGCCGGTTCCTGCGCAGGCCACTCTGGCTCCAATGGGCGGAAATCGGCTTCATCGTGGCGTTCGGCCTGCTGCTCGTCTGGTACGTGCCGCGCACCGACTCGCGGATCGCGTTATTCATTAACACGGTGCCGAAGGCGTCCGCGATCCTGGGCCTGTCGCTGAATCTGCTGATGCTTTCCTTCTGCATGGTGTTGTTCAAGTATTTCGGCCTGCTGGCCGATGCGACTTCGGCCTTCATCATCCTTTCCGCGGTCATCGGCAGCTTTTTCTCTACCTCGGTGCTGGCCCACGAGACGCGGAACCGGCCCGATGACGCCCACGCGCACACGTCCCAGGACGGCGACCGCACGGGCAGCAACGCGGCTGGCTAATACGACGCCCCGCAAATAGATTTATTGTCGATGGGCCAACGGCTGCAAAGGCCGAACTGCTGTCCTCGAGAGCCGGCTTGGATGACCGGACCACTCTGCTAGCTGCCATAAAAGCACCGACAGCGCGACCGGCGGTAGTAGGTCAGACAGCGCCCGCCGGATGCGAGCGCAGACTGGTTCTCCCTTCACTTGAAAGAAGATAGTCATGAACGCGGCTGATGCTGTTCAGTTGCTCCTCGGCCATACCAAACTGGAGAGCACAGTGAGATATCTGGGCATCGAGGTTGGCGATGCACTTGAGATGGCGGAACCGACAGAAGTTTAAACAGCAGCACCTCTGGACGCCGATGGACCATCGGTCGCTGTCCGGCCAGAACCGGGGCATACCTGGACAACGTTGCGACCGAGGAGATGGGACTGAACGGGAATCCGAAACATTCCAGGCAAGTTGCCGAATTGCTGCTCGACTGGAAAACCGGGATTTACCGGATACGGTAGCGGCAAACTTGAACACGGCGGCCGAATTCATCAGTCAATGACGGCCAGTTTCAGCCAGAAACGCACCTGTAGCGGTGGATTGTCGAGTATGTTTGCAATAGGCTAATTGTGTTAGAGAGGTGTCCAATGGCTGAGATCGTCCATCCCTTTTACGAGTCGCATCGCGGTGCAATGGAGGCCGCCATGCACCATCGCCTCGACCTTGCCGAAGCG
>NZ_JAQGMM010000307.1 GCF_028292365.1 Caballeronia sp. | reverse complement strand
CGCGGCCGAGGCCGTGACAAGCGTCAGCGCGACCAGCGCGTTGACATCCTGACGCGAGATGGCGTCGAGTAGCGGCTCGATTGCGTCTTCTTCCTGCGCTGTATGCGTGGCGTCGTTGGATTTTCGGCCATCGCGTACCCGATCCTTCGCGCGATGCACTATTTGCCGGCAATGCGCGGCGCTCCGGTCAAGGATCTTCGCGATACTCGCGTAGTCCGCCTCGAACGCCTCGCGCAGCAGAAATGCCACTTGTTCTTCCGCCGACAACCGGTCGAGCACGAGGCGCATTCCATACGATAAATCCGATGTTTGTTCCGCGAGTGTCTCGGCCGACGGAGCGTGATCGAAGGAATCGAGACCATCGAGTTTGTCGATAGCGCCCGGCAACGGTGCTTCATGTTTCAGACGCCGCAAGCGGTCGATAGCGGACCGTTTTGCGACCGTCGCGAGCCATGCTGCGGGCGTGTCCAGCGCATTGTGTCCTGTGGCAGCCACCGTGCGCTGATGCAGATGCCATTTGACGAACGTGTCCTGGACGACGTCCTCAGCGTCCGCGCGCACACCAAGGATCCGGTACGCCAGCGAAAACAGCCGCGCGCGCGACGCCTCGAAGAGAGCGAGTTGCGCCGTGTCGCGATCGATATCCGTATCACCAGTCATGCAGGTTCCCCTCAATTCAATTGCACGCGCTTTTGCGATGTATTGGCCACCATGTATTTGGCCTGACGGCCGGCGCCACGCGGATGTGACAGCCCCAGGCAAAAATATATCGCGTGAACGGGCGTCACGCACGGACGGCTTTGCGCGTCATATCGGTTGAAGGCATTCACAACGAGCAAAAGCAAAGGAACCGCAACGATATGAATCCCCAAAACCTGGGCCTCGTGCCGACCGTCATCGAACATTCCGGACGCGGAGAGCGCGCCTACGACGTCTACTCGCGGCTGCTGCGCGAACGCATCATTTTCCTGGTGGGACCGGTGACGGACCAGACGGCGAGCCTGGTTGTCGCACAACTGTTGTTTCTCGAAGCCGATAACCCCGAGAAGGACATCGCGCTGTACATCAATTCGCCAGGAGGTTCGGTCTACGACGGCATGGCGATCTTCGACACCATGCAATTCATCCGGCCGGACGTGTCCACGCTGTGCACCGGATTCGCCGCGAGCATGGGAACGTTCCTGCTGACCGCGGGGGCGAAGGGCAAGCGCTTTGCGTTACCTAACGCGCGCATCATGATCCACCAGCCTTCGGGCGGCTCGCAGGGCACGGCGGCCGATATTGCCATCCAGGCCGAAGAGGTGCTCTATTCGCGCCGGCGCCTGAATGAAATCATGGCGGAGCGCACGGGGAAGAGCGTGGAGCAGATTGCCAACGACACCGACCGCGATAATTTCATGTCGTCGGATCAGGCGCGGGAGTATGGGCTGATCGATGAAGTACTGACGCAGCGCGCGGCTTGAACCGGACAGCAGACTAAGCCGAAAAACCAGCCGCACAAATGACGAAGCCTCGCAGTTTTCACTGCGAGGCTTCGTTTTTAGCTTGGTGCGTGAGGTCGGACTCGAACCGACACGACATTGCTGCCGTCAGGACCTAAACCTGGTGCGTCTACCAATTTCGCCACTCACGCGCGTTTGTGCGGCTAGTTTAAAGCGGGTTCGAGAGAGGGGAAACGGGCAAACCATGCCCAACCACCTCGTACCACCTACCGCGCTTGATGCAACCTCGGGAAAGCGAATTTCCCGGCGACGCGGGTGCGTGCGTCGCGCCAAGCCCGGCATTCTAACCGAATCGATGGCCAATGTCTCCATGTGCAACATCCACGCCGAGTGACTCGCAAAGAGTGCCGGCAGAACCCGGTCCGAGCGCACGAAGGCAAAATATCGAACATTCGCTGCCGATATAACCCGAAAACGCCCGCCTGAATGGCCCGAAC
This sequence comes from Caballeronia sp., assembly GCF_028292365.1. GTDB lineage: Bacteria > Pseudomonadota > Gammaproteobacteria > Burkholderiales > Burkholderiaceae > Caballeronia. Next base: position 1,852 of record NZ_JAQGMM010000307.1, on the reverse strand, counting down.
CGCATTGCATAGCGCGGACGGCGTGCTTACAATCGTTTCTCATTCTCGTTTGCCCATCCGCGGCTGAACTTACCCTGATCCTGATGAATCGCACTTCGCGCAATCGCCTCGTTGCATGGCTCGGCATGGCAGCCATGTGGCTGGCTATTGTCGCGCCGGTGATTAGCCAGACGCTGGCGTCGCGTCAGCAGGGTGTCGATCCGCAAGCGGCGATCTGTTCCGCCGATGCCCTCGCGCAGATTGTTTTATCCGCGCTTTCTTCCACGCCGCGGGCTGCGGTTCAAAGCAACGAACAAACCGGTCATCACATGGCCGGCGCCGATTCGTTCGACGCCTGTTCGTATTGCGGTTTGCTGGCGCACAACGTGCCGCTGGCATCGGCACCCCCCGCGGCGATGGTGCGGGTCGAACGCGTCATGCGTCTCGTTGCGGCGCCGGTTGCGCAAGTCGTTCACGTCAAGTCGTTCAACGCCGCGTCTCCGCGCGCGCCGCCCATCGTTTCCTGAAGTCCGTCCGTATCGACCGTCCTGGCTTTGCCGTGATTACGCGCGCCGTTTAAGCGTCTGTGGCCGGCCGGTCTGCGTCCACTCATTCAGGATTTCTTCGATGCTCAAGCTCCTCAAGCGAGCATGGCAGCCTTCAGGCTGCCATGCCGCCGCGCGTTCGCACGCGCTCAGGTTTCATTCGTTTCATCGTTTCACATTGCAGCGCCACGCCTGCGTGCCGCTTTCCCTGCTGGCGCCAGCTTTTGCGCTTGCTGCCCCCGCCACAGCCACTTTGGAGAGTTCGCCCGAAAGCACGCCCGATCGTCGCGAAGGCGATGCCATCCAGTTGGCTCCGGTAGTCGTCACCAGCAAGGCGGCTTCATCGGCACGTTCCCCGCTCGATCCAAACCTTCCTGCCACGACTGCCACGGTCACCGCCGATCAGGCGCAATACTGGAACGTGGTCACGCCGGAAGACGTGCTGAAGTACGTGCCGAACATGGCGGTGCGCAAGCGGTTTATTGGCGATGTGAATTCCCCGATCGCCGTGCGCGGCACGAGCAATTCGCAAACGGCGCGCGGGCTGGTCTACGCCGACGGCCTGCTGCTCAGCAATTTCCTCGGCAATACGTTCACGTTCGCGCCGCGCTGGTCGATGGTGTTCGCCGACGACATCGCGCGCACTGACGTCATTTACGGTCCGTATTCAGCGCTGTATCCCGGCAACTCGATCGGCGCGACGGTGGCCATCACCACGCGCATGCCGGAGAAGTTCGAAGCCGATGCCCACGTCCAGGCGTTCAGCCAGCACTTCGATCTGTTCGGCGTGAATCGCAGTTTCAACGGCACGAATTCGTCGGCGACTATCGGCGATAAAAACGGCAACCTGTCCTGGCTGATCGGCGTCGATCATCTGGAAAACACTGGCCAGCCGTTGCAATTCGCGACGCTGGCGGCGTCGGCTGTTCCTGCGAAGGCAACCGATCGGCCGGTGAGTGGCGAGGTTTTCTACAACGACCAGAACAACGCCCGCACGGCAGTGCTGGGCGTGACAGCGGAAGGCATTGAGCGGACGTTCCAGGACCAGTTCAAGCTGAAGCTGGCGTATGACCTCACGCCTACTTTGCAAGCCGGCTTCACGCTTGGCTATTGGCATCAAAAATACAACAGCGACACCCAGTCATTTCTCCGCGATGCCGCCGGCAACCCGGTCTACAGCGGCCTCGTCAATATTGGCGGTTACGAATACAACGTACCTGCCGCCACGTTTGCGCCAAGCCAGGGTTCGAGCGAGAACTTCCTGTATGGGTTGTCGCTGAAAACACGGAACGCGACCGGTTGGAACGCGGAAGCTATAGCGTCATATT
>NZ_JAQGMM010000681.1 GCF_028292365.1 Caballeronia sp. | reverse complement strand
GAGCGCGTCGATCGCATCGCGTTCGGCCTGGGTGCGGGCCTCGCGGGACTGGCCGGCGTGGTGTTGACGCAGATTGCCAGCGTCAATCCGTCGATGGGCACGGGCTTCGTCGTCGACTCGTTCATGGTGGTGGTATTAGGCGGTGCGGGCAGCCTCGCGGGGACAGTCGTCTCGTCGCTCACGCTTGGCGAAATCAACCAGTTTATCGAACCGTTCTACGGAGCAGTCGCGGCCAAGGTGGCCGTGCTTTTGATCATCGTGCTGATTATCCAGAAGCGCCCGCAAGGACTCTTTGCATTGAAGACCCGCGTATGAACACGTTTCCCGAACCGCGAAACAGCAGGAGATTCACCTTGTCGGCATTCGCCACGAAATGGATGGGCCAGACCGTGGAGGTCGGCATCGTCCCCGTACTGGTCCTGGTGGCGCTCTATCTGCCCTTTGCCTATTTTGTTATTCCGGAGTCGAATGCGCTGCATCTGTCGCTGTTCGGCATCAACCTGATCGGACAGATCATGTGTTTCGCGCTGCTCGCGCTAGCGCTCGATCTGGTCTGGGGCTATGCGGGCATCCTGAGCCTCGGGCACGGCATCTTCTTCGGCATAGGCGGCTATATGATGGCCATCTATCTGCTGAACGGCGCCTACGCCGAAACGCACGTATTGCCGGACTTCATGCAGTACATGGGCGCGAGCGACTTTCCCGCCGTATGGAAGATGCTCTCGCGGCTCGATGTGACGATCCTCGCCACGATCGTCGTCACCTTGCTGGTCGCGGGCGCGTTCGGCTTCGTCACGTTCCGCTCGCGCATCAACGGCGTGTATCTGTCCATCATCACGCAGGCGCTCACGTATGCGCTGATGCTGCTGTTGTTCATCAACGACGTGGGCCTCGGCGGCAACAACGGCATGACCGGCTTCACGAGCCTCGCGGGCCGCAAGCTCGCCGATACTTCCACGCAGATCGGCCTCGCGGTGTGTTCGTGCCTGCTGCTGGTGGTGGCCTATGTCGGCGCGCGCTTTCTCGCGCGCTCCAGTTTTGGCCGGGCGCTAATCGCGGTGCGCGACGACGAAGCGCGCATGCGTTTTCTCGGCTACCGCACGCATACGCTGAAGCTTTTCGCGTGGTGCCTCTCGGCGGTCCTCGCTGCATTTGCCGGAATGCTGTACGTGCCGCAGGTCGGCATCGTCAACCCGACTATTGTTTCGCCGCAACTGTCTGTCGAGATTGCCGTGTGGGTGGCCATCGGTGGGCGCGGCACCCTGATCGGCGCAATCGTCGGCGCGATCGTGATCAACGGACTCAAGTTCTGGCTGACCTCGCAACTGCCGGAGGTGTGGCCGTTCATTCTTGCCGGCGTAACGCTCGTGATCGTTGTCTATTTCAGCAACGGCGTGTGGGGCACGCTCAAGGCCGCCGGCAGCGAAAGCAAGGGAGGCGGTCAATGACGCAGCCACAACCGGCCACCGCAATCTACATCAGCGGCCTGTCTGTCAGGTTTTCCGGCTTCGCCGCGATCACCAATCTGTCGATGGAGTTTCGATACGGCGAGATTCGCGCCATCATCGGTCCGAACGGTGCGGGCAAGACGACCTTGATGGACGTCATCACGGGAAAAACCCGGCCGGCAGAGGGCGAGGTCTTTCTGAACAAGGTCACGAATCTCGCGACGCTCGACGAAACGTCCATCGCGCGCCTGGGCATCGGCCGAAAATTCCAGAAGCCGAGCGTGTTCGAAGCGCTGCGGGTCCGCGAAAACCTCGAACTTGCGATTCGCAACGGCCGCGGCTACGCGGACATGGTTCGCTCGCGCCTCGGCGCACAGCAGAACCGGCGCATCGACGAAGTGCTCGAGACGATCGGTCTTGAGGACGAAGGGCATCGGATGGCCGGCACGCTGTCGCATGGCCAGAAGCAGTGGCTCGAAATCGGCATGCTGCTTGTCGCCGATCCGCAAGTGATCCTGCTCGACGAACCGGTTGCGGGAATGACCGATCACGAAACCGCACGCACCGCCGAACTGATCGCGCGGCTCAAGTCGCCCGAGCGGGCGGTGGTGGTGATCGAGCACGACATGGATTTTGTCGGCGAGATCGCGGACCTCGTCAGCGTGTTGCATGAAGGGCAGCTGCTCGGCGAGGGATCGATGGAGAGCGTGCGCAACGATCCACGCGTGATTCAGGTTTATCTCGGACGGTGAGCATGCTGAAAATTTCCGCACTCAATCAGTTTTACGGCAGCAGTCACACGTTGCGCGACGTGTCGCTGAACGTGGCCGAAGGCGCCTGCACTGTCGTACTCGGCCGTAACGGGGTGGGCAAGACGACCTTGCTGAAGTGCCTCGTCGGGTTGCTGCCGGTCAAAGGCGGCGAAATCGAACTGGCGGGCCAGCTGCTGACGCGCACGCCGTCGCACCGGCGCGTGCTGGCGGGTCTCGGCTACGTACCGCAAGGACGCGAGATTTTCCCGCAACTCAGCGTCGAGGAAAACCTGCGCATCGGCGCCTACGCGGGAGAGCGCAATCAGACCGCCAAGGGCAAGCAATTTTCCTTCGACGACGTCTTTCATACCTTTCCAGTGCTGAAGACGATGCGCCGGCGCATTGCGGGCAATCTGTCCGGCGGACAGCAGCAGCAGCTTGCGATTGGCCGGGCGCTTCTGACCAATCCAAAGCTGCTGATTCTCGACGAACCGACCGAGGGCATCCAGCCGTCGATCGTGATGGAGATCGAGGCGGTGATCCGTTCGCTGAAAGGATCGCTGTCGATCCTGCTGGTAGAACAGTTTTTCGATTTCGCGCAGGCGGTAGCCGACGACTATGTCGTGCTGGTACGGGGCCAGGTCGTGTCGGCGGGGCCTGGGGACCAGATGGAAGCCAATAACGTCCGAGCGCTAATTTCAGTGTGATGCGGCGTCAGCTTTGCGCCCATTCACTTCGACAACCCACACTTGAGCAGGAGCACCATGATGAACTGGCTTGAACAATCGATCATGCACACGCGCGGCGTCGCACGCGGCCAAGTCCGCGAAACGCATGAACTCAGCGAATCCCGTCAGGGCACATTTCACTACACCATCGGACCGTACTCGACGCCGGTGATGAACATTGCCCCGGGCGACCGGGTGGTGGTTCAGACACGCGATGCGTTTGACGGCAAGATCCTCACGGAACAGGATCTGCCGAGCCAGAAGCTGCGGGTGCCGTTCCTGAATCCGCAAAGCGGCCCGATCATGATCGAAGGCGCGGAGAAGGGCGACGTGGTAGCGGTGTACATCGAATCGATGTTGCCGCGCGGCGACAATCCGCGCGGCACCTGCTGCCTGATTCCGCGCTTCGGCGCGCTGACCGGTACGGAATACACCGCAACGCTCAATGAGCCGCTGCCCGAGATCACCCGCAAGATCGACGTGGACGAAGATGGCGTCTACTGGAGCAAGCGCGTCACGCTGCCGTACAAGCCGCATATCGGCACGCTGAGCCTCTCGCCGGAAATCGACTCGATCAATTCGCTCACGCCGGACAACCACGGCGGCAATATGGACGTGCCCGACATGGGCCCGGACAGCATCACCTATTTGCCGGTTCGCTCCGCCGGCGCGCGGCTGTTTATCGGCGACGCGCACGCCTGCCAGGGCGACGGCGAAGTGTGCGGCACAGCCGTCGAATTCGCCAGCACGACCACAATCCACGTCGATCTGATCAAGGGCTGGCACATCGAATGGCCGCGCCTCGAAACCGATGAGTTGCTGATGGCGATCGGCAGCGCCCGCCCGCTTGAAGACGCGACGCGCATCGCGTACCGCGAACTGGTGCTGTGGATGGAGAAGGAATATGGCTTCGACCGTTGGGATGCCTACATGATGCTCAGTCAGTGCGGAAAGGTGCTGCTGGGCAACTTCGTCGACCCGAAGTATTCGGTGGGCGCTGAGATCAGCAAAAAATATCTCGCACCGGTTGCCTGAGGAGACACCACCAATGGATCTGAAACTCAAAGGTTTGAAGGCACTCGTCACCGGCGGCACCAAGGGTATCGGCCGCGCCATTGCGCAAACGCTGGCAGCCGAAGGCGCGGACGTCGCGCT
>NZ_JAQGMM010000258.1 GCF_028292365.1 Caballeronia sp. | reverse complement strand
CCCTTGCTTTCCAGTGCATCGTAGAACTCACGGTTCCATGTGTTCAGCCGGGCATTGACGCCTACCAGTAGCAAGTCCATTGCGATAATCGCGATCAGCAATCCCCAGGCGGCTCCGAATTCCCTGGAGACCCAGTATGGTCTGATAAGACTCCACGCCGAGACACGGTCGGGTTGCCCAGATGCAGCGTCGGACGATTGGTTGCTCATGAGCCTCCCTTAACGCACGGCGATCGCGACCGAGGACACGGGCGATTGTCCAATACGACCCTGTACGGCGGTCTTGCCGCGGCGTATGCGCGCACACAGCCAACCTACTGTCGATGTCCGTTAATAATGCTATCGATACTCATCGGAACGCGAAGGGTTCCCGTTATTTCACTAAGATAGTGCCAAGGGCCTCGCCGCTTGCGTTTTGAATAGTTCGCTTCGGGCGCTCACGAGCCCGCTGCACGACACTACGCTCGGGTTACACAGGCTATCGCGCGAGCGCAGGCATTGGCAGCCATTCAATGGCGCCTGGAAGCAGGCACTGATTGTCGTTTGACTCACAAAGCAGGAGCGAAGCGAAATGGCATACGGGCAACGGTGGCATGATCGCAACGTACAACTGCGCATCGGCAGCATGGTGTTGCTCCTCGTTCTGCTCGCGCTTAATGTGTTCGTCGTGCCCTTTACTCTCGCGCCGGATAGCGCCTTCGCGCGAATAGTAAGAGACGTGCTTCTCTCAATGATTCTCCTGAGCGGGGTGGCGACGGTCTCGGACCACCATCGGCTGTTCGTGGCAATCGCGCTGGTCGCAGGCGTGGCGATCCTGGTACGCTGGACAGGATGGCTTTATCCACCGGGAAAGACGCCCGGACTACTTGACGAAACCGCGCTCTTTTCGCTCGGCATTCTTTGCGTGGTCATAGGGATCAAGGTGTTCAGCCCGGGCACCGTGACCTTTGACCGGATCGTTGGGGCAATCGTGCTTTACGTGTTGATCGGGGTCGTCTGGGCGGAGGCCTATCAACTCATCAGCATCCGCGTACCGGGTGCTTATGCCGGAATTGCGCATGACAGTAGCTCGATCGATCGTTCGTCGTGGATCTACTTCAGCTTTGTCACGCTGACGACCGTGGGATACGGCGACATCACGCCAGTCGCTCATGCAGCGAGGTCGCTTGCGATACTCGAGGCCCTGATCGGACAGCTGTATCCGGCGATCGTGCTCGCGCGCCTGGTGTCACTTCATGTAGCGGGCAGCGGCTCTGGTTCGAACCAGGCTTGACGTCGAAAGCCCTTTCAGGCGCTGGTGGATCGTCCACTTGATCGCTCGATTTTCGCGCACCCGCGGTATGCACGGCCGCTGATGGTGCTGTACGTTGGCTTCGCGAAAGCTTGCGCGACCACGGTCGTCATGCTCGATCGCGCTTTGGCCGACTATGGGCCGGAGGCCTGTAGGCACCCTGCCCGTACAGCATCCGGGCACCGTAGGCGTGGTGCTGCCCTGCAGGCCGCAGCCGTCGGAATGCCCGAGATCCGGGTCTCGTGGACGTGACTGGTGAAATGGCTTGCGACCCGCCACCTTTACTTCAATGCAGTTTCGCCTCGCGTCACTTTCACAGCAGTGGCGGTGATATATACCGCGCGAACACTGTCGCCTACCTTCAGGTCCGCAAGCGAAACGTCAGGTCCCGCTTTCACCGTGCCAGTCCTGAGCGGCCCCCTGAGCGTGATGAGGCGTCTTTTCACATCCACCTTCTCGATCGTTGCCAGAACCTGCACTGACTGTGCGGATGCGGCGACGCCGCCGGAGGCCGGAAGAATCTCCGTGGAGTCGATGCGCTCGCGGATGCCATTCGATTTCACCTTGTCAGCATGGATCAGGAAAGACTCGTGATAGGCAATGTCCACCGTGTCACCGATTCGCAATTTTTTGATGTCGCCTACCTCCGGGCTGACCGTGACTTCGAAGGTCCGTCCGCCTTGACCGCGCAACGTGGCGGTCAGGGACGCAGCGTCGATGCCAATGACCGTAGCCTTCGTTTGAATGAGCGCCGCAACGCCAGCGGTGTCCGGGCCCGTGCCGGTAACGATCTTTACATCCTGAGCCGACGCGCGCCCGGCTAGCGTCGCAGACGCTGCCAACGCGAGAAACAAGGTACTGCCAAGCGCGAGACGGCGAGCAAGGTTTGTATGCATATCAGCCCCTGGAAATGAGATTGATCAGGCGAAGGTTGATCGGACGTGGACTACTTCGCCCGAACCAAGCTTAATTTCAGTCAGCGTGACTTGCTATTGGACTTTGGTCCCATAGCGATAGCGCACAGGTGCGCCTCACTGACAACAAGGTCATGCCTGTTCAGCACGCCGGGATCGATTGGACTCCATCACAATCAGTATGTCGCCGCCCTCTATCGTGCGCGGTGGTTCATCATAGAAAGAGAACATCCGGCCTTCGTGGACCAGTGCGACGACGAGCAAACCGGTAATCTCGTTCGACGAGCGCCCGACTTCTTCGGGTTTGGCGGACCGCTCGAGGAGATTGACGCGTCCTCGCGCCGAGAGCAGGTCGTTGACGAGCGGAACGATGTAGCGGCTTTCCACCGCATCGGCAAGCAGCAGGCCACCAATCTTGGTTGACGAGACGATCACATCCGCCCCCGCCTGCCGCAGTTGTCGTTGAAACAGATGTTCCCGGATGCGCACGACAATCTTCGTGTCCGGCGCAATGCTCCGGATACTCAGGGTAAGCAGAATAGCGGTCGCATCATCCGCCACCGTGACGATGACGGCCTTTGCATGGCGCACTTTTGCCTGCTGCAAGATGTCCTCACGCGACGGGTCGCCGAGCAAACCCGCCACGCCAAGAGCCGTGGCGTTTTCGAGCGCCGCTTGTTGAGGGTCGATGACGATGATCGAATCGGGATCAAAGCCGCTTTCCAGCAGTTCGCGCACTGCAACTGAGCCGCTAAGCCCAAAGCCGCATACGACAACGTGGTCCTGCAGCCGCTTTTGCAAGCGTTTCATGCGAACCTCCTCAATAGCGCGCTGGATGACGAATTGATAGGCTGTTCCAAGAAAGACAAACCAGATGACGATCCGGATCGGGACGACGACAAAAGCGTCGATCAGGCGCGCGCGCGCCGTGACGGGCACGATGTCGCCGTATCCTACCGTCGCCACGGTGACCATCGTGAAGTACATCAGATCGATCACGCCGAGCGTTTCCTTGGTCGCATCGTGCAAGCCCTTGCGGTCGAGATACAGCACGGCGAAGGCGAGTACGCACAAACCGACCACTACACCCAGGCGGATCAACAGAACCCGTCGGGGCGGTGCGGCCGGACGCGTGAACAACGTCCGTGTACGCGGCGCATGCCAGTGCGAACGCTTAAGCCGTGAGAACCGTAACCGGTACGACCTTCCGCGTTCGAAGCGCATGCGGGTCTCCTTGGGACAACGATCACGCTCGCCACAACCATGGCCCCGTGCCCGGCGAGCGGTTCTCCTGCGCGACTATATGGTGCGCTGTCACTACCCGTAGATGGGCAACAACAGGAACAGCTTGATCACGATTGCATTGGCAATGTCGATAAAAAATGCGCCTACCATAGGCACTATCAGGAACGCCAGATGAGACGGACCGAAGCGGTCCGTGATCGCCTGCATGTTGGCGATCGCCGTTGGCGTGGCGCCCAGGCCAAATCCGCAATGCCCCGCGGCAAGTACCGCCGCATCGTAGTTGCGCCCCATCACCCGGAACGTGACGAAGATCGCGTAGAACGCCATCGCCAGCGCCTGTATGAACAGGATGCCGAGTAAAGGCAATGCCAGGGTGGTGAGGTCCCACAATCGCAGGCTCATCAATGCAATGGCAAGGAACAGCCCGAGACTCACATTGCCGAGCAGTGACACTTCAGCTTCGAAGACCCGATAGTGTCCGGACATCGCCAGTCCGTTTCGAAGGACCACGCCGACGAACAGGACACAGACAAATGCCGGCAGCTCAAACGCCGTTCCGTTAAGGCCCGACTCCAGCGTGGAGCCGACCGCGAGGCATACGGCGATCAGCGCAACGGTTTCGATGAGCGCGTCCGCTGTGATCGGGCGGACAGCCTTGGGCTGTTCGAACCCGGTCATGTCCGTCCCACTGGGTTCTGTCCTGGCAGCAAGGCCGTGGCGCGTGATGAGGAAGTGCGCGACCGGTCCGCCGACCAGACCGCCAAGTATCAAACCGAAGGTGGCACAGGCAATGGCAATTTCTGTCGCTGATGCTATCCCGTGCCGTTCGGAGAATACCTTCGCCCACGCTGCACCGGTGCCGTGGCCTCCCGATAGCGTGACCGAGCCTCCCAGCAAGCCGACCAGACGATCCTGCCCCAGCGCCCATGCGAGCCCGATGCCAAGCACGTTTTGCATCACAAGCAAACCGACCACCACGCCAAGGAATACAGCAAGCGAACGCCCGCCCGCTTTCAAGCCGGCCAGATCGGCGTTGAGTCCGATGGTCGCAAAAAACGTCAACATCAGCGGCGTCTGGAGCGTTGTATCGAATCGGAGTTCGACGTGCAGGGTGCTGCGCGCCACCAGTACTAATACGGCGACGAGCAGTCCGCCGACCACGGGTTCAGGGATGCTGTAGGTTCGCAGGAAAGAAACACGGGCAATGATCTTTCTCCCGAGCAGGAGAACCAGGGACGCAACCATCAGCGTTTCCAGCGTGTTCAGCGCCACAGTTCTGTTCTCCCGTTCATGAGACTAGTCAGCGCCGGGCAATGGGCTTGTTCCAGGCCGAGCCGATGCGAACCTGAGCAGCAGATAGCCGGTCACACCGGATAGCGTCGAGCCGACTATCACACCCAGACGCAGCGGCGTGAAATATTCCGGGCCTTCGAATGCGAGCGAACCGATGAACAAGCTCATGGTGAAGCCCACGCCACACAATGCGCCGACCCCGATCAACTGGCTCCAGCTGGCGCCATCGGGAAGTTTGGCCGCGCCCATCCGGATCAGGATTGCGCTCGCGCCGCAGACGCCCACCAGCTTGCCGACAAACAGGCCGATGGCGATGCCGAGCGGCAATGGCTCCGCAAGGACACCCAGGGTCACGCCAGCGAACGAAACACCCGCATTGGCAAAAGCGAAAAGCGGCAAGATGCCGAAGGCGACCCAGGGATGGAGGGTATGTTCAAGCCGATGCAGCGGTGCATGCCCCGCGTTATCAACCGTCTTCAAGGGCACGGCAAACGCAATGGCCACGCCCGCCAGCGTCGCGTGTACACCCGACTTGAGGACGAATACCCACAGGAACACGCCAACGATGATGTAGGGCGCAATGCGTGTGACCTTCAGCCGGTTCAGGGCTATCAGCACCGCAATGGCCCCTGCGGCCAGATACAGCATCGTGACGGAAAGCTCGGCGGTGTAGAAGAGCGCAATGATGACGATCGCGCCCAGGTCGTCGGCTATCGCTACCGCGGTCAGGAAAATTTTCAGCGAGACCGGAACCCGCTTGCCGAGCAACGACAGGACACCGAGCGCAAAAGCAATGTCGGTGGCGGTGGGAATGGCCCAGCCGCTCAGTGCCGGTCCATCATTGCGGTTCAAGAACACGTAGATCAACGCCGGCGTGATCATGCCGCCCAAGCCGGCAACGACCGGCAGCACCACCTGCGCGGGCGTCGAAAGCTCACCCTCGATCACTTCACGCTTGACCTCCAGCCCGACGAGCAGAAAGAAGATGGCCATCAGGCCGTCGTTGATCCACAAGAGCAGCGGCTTCGCGATAGCGAACGATCCAAAGCGCGCCTCGACTGGAATATTTAACAGGGCGTCGTAGGCCGAGCGAAGCGCCGTGTTGCTGCACATCAACGCGAGTACGGCAGCGGCGACAAGCAGCAGTCCACCGGCCGACTCGAGCTTCAGGAACTCGGCCATGCCGTCGGCCGCCTTTCGAAACGTGCTGGTGATCACGATGCGTGGTCCGCCTTTATGCGTCAAGCTGTTATGCCAACCGAGGGGCGGACGTAGCTTCGCCCTAAGTCGTCAGATCTTCGCTGGAACGCGACGCTCGAAATCGCTGATGCGCAAGCAAAAGCAGCGGCGTCGTGACCATCGACAACGTGACGACCAACGTGACAAGCGAAGACAGGCGCTGATCGATCACGCGCGCAGCCAGCGAGGCCGCCAGCACGACGAACGCGAACTCTCCGCCTTGCGACAACAGCAATGCAAAATACGCGCGTTGCCCGGTCGGCACGTTGAACCTGCCCGCCAGGCACCACAACGCCACCGCCTTGATGCCAACGAGCGCGACGACCAGCGCAACGACGCGTCCGGGTTCGCGCGCCAATACCCCGAAGTCGATCGACATCCCCACCGCGATGAAGAAAAGACCCAGAAGCAGTCCCTTGAAGGGCGCAATATCGGTTTCCACCTCGTGACGGAATTCGGAGTCCGCGAGCAGCATGCCCGCAACGAATGCACCCAATGACATGGACAGCCCGACGCCTTGCATGAGCAAGGCGACCCCTACCACCCAGAGCAGTGCGAACGCGGTCAGCATTTCCGGCACACCGGTGCGCGCGACCGCCCGAAGGACAAAGCGCAGCAGGAAGTGCCCCGCCAGAACGATGGCGGCGAGCATCGCCAGCGCTTTCAGGGAGACCAGCCAGCCGGGATCGGCTGCGTCGTTGGCGACCGTAGGCCCAAGCAGCGGCAGTAGCGCAATCAGCGGAATGGCCGCCATGTCCTGGAACAGCAGTATGCCGAAGCCAGCCCTTCCCGCTGGCGTCTCCATGAGGTGGCGCGCCTGAAGCTCGGCGATGACCATCGCCGTCGACGACAAAGCCAACGCAAGGCCGCCTGTCAGCGCAATGCGCCACGGCGTGCCCAACAGCAGGAAAACGGCGGTCAGCACAAACGCGCACAGCGCCATCTGGCCGCCGCCATAGCCGAAGATGGTGTGGCGGATCGCCCATAGCTTGTCGATCCGCATTTCCAGGCCGATCACGAACATCATCAATACGATGCCCAATTCCGCGAAGTGGAGGATGGCGTCGACGTCAGTGACAAGTTTCAGCACCCAAGGGCCGATAGCCACGCCCGCGAGCAGGTAACCGAGCACGGCGCCAAAGCCCAGCCGGACCGATAGCGGCACCGCGATCAGCGCCGCAGCGAGAAAGATCACCACGTCGACCAGCATCTGCTCCATCGCGATGGCCGCCGTTTCAGGGTTGAAGGTTCGAGCGGATCGCCGTGGCGATATCAGCGCTTACGGCCGCAAGCGCCCGGCTATGCGCGGCTACGAGTGCATCGTCGCCTGCACCGCTGGTCGGCTCACGGACGAGCCTGTAACCGCTCGCCGACTTCCCCTTCGGTGTCCGCACGGACCACAGCACAGCGATCGACGCTGAATCGCCCGGCACCGATTCGAAGCTCTGGATATCCAGCGACACCAGGAAGGTCATCGCCAGATCGGCATTTTGCGGACTTCCGGATACCAGTGCCCCGGGGAATTGCAACGCCAGGTCTGTGGTCAGGACCCGGCGCACCTGGCTCTTGAGCGGATCCGCCCAACGCGCAAACTCGTCAATGGAGACCGTTGTTGCGTCGACTCTCGTTACCAGTTGCGGGCGATCGACGAGGTCCGGCACGCTGACGTTGCCGATCGTGATGGCAACGGCGATGGGCGAGCGCGCGTCCGGGTGCGCCTGCGGCGTCTGTGGCGTCAGCGTGTAGAAGGTGGCCTTCGGTGTACTGGCACATCCGCTGATGAACAACAGCGTCGCCAGCATGAATCGGAGCGCATTATTCATTTTTTATCCTCCGTCTTGCCGCGAATCAGCGCTTCGGGATGCCGTTCGAGATAGTCGGCGAGCGCGCGGAAGGACGCCGCGGTGCGCGACAGCTCCCGCATCGTGTCGACCGTGCTTTGCGCCAGCGCTGAGTCGGGTTGCAGTGTGCTGTTGGCGGACACGAGCGCATCGTGGGCGGCCGCCAGCGTGGCACGCGCTTCGGGCGCCACTTGTGTATTGAGCGTAGTCAGCAAGGCCGATGCATCGCCCAAGGTCTTGCGCAGGTCCTGGCCGATACCTTCGAACGGTATTTTGTTGAGCTTGGCGACCAGACTGGTGATCGAATCCTGCAGCCCCTGCAGATTGCCCGGCACGGTCGGCAATTCGGGCGGGCTCCTGCTCCAGTCGATGGTCGCTTTGGGCGCGGCAGGGAAAAAGTCGACGGACACATAGAGCTGACCCGTCAACAGGCTGCCGGTTTTCAGTTGACCGCGCAGTCCGTGCGCGACCAGGTAGTTAGTAAAGGCCTGCCGATCCGTAGCAATGCGTCCACCGCCGCCGCCCTTCTCGAAGCGCGACGTGAAGCGCCCTGGAAAGAGGCGCAGCTCGACCGGAATACTGAACTCCTTTGTCACCTTGTCAAAGCGCGTATAGATCGCAGAGACTTCGCCCACCACGATGCCGCGGAAATCCACCGGCGCGCCGACCGTCAAGCCGCGCACCGATTCCTTGAAGTTCATCACATAAGTGTCGACGATGGTGTCATGCCGCTTCATGGCCTCAGCCCGTTCTTCGAACAGCGTGAATTCGCTGTGCGCAGCGGCTTCCGTCTTATCAACCGTATCGGGAGGGCTTTGAAACGCCAACCCGCCAATCAGGATCGACACGAGCGACTCCGTGTTGACCTTGACGCCAGTCGTATCGAGCGTGACGTCGACGCCGCTTGCGTGCCAGAAGCGGGTGTCGTTGGTCACGTATTTATCGTACGGGGCGTTGACGAAGACATGCAGCGTCATGCCTTCGCCGTCGGGGTCAAGCGCATAGGAAGTAACCTGGCCGACCTGCAGTCGCCGGAAGAATATGGGTGAGCCCACATCGAGCGAGCCCATGTTCTCGCTCTTGAGTATGAACTCGCGGCCGGCCACGCCGGATGCGAATACGGGCGGCGACTCGAGGCCGACGAAATCAGTGCGTTTCTCTGTCTTCGTGCCGATGTCCACACCCACGTACGAGCCCGACAACAGTGTACCGATGCCGGACACCGTGCCACCCGAAATACGCGGGCGCACGACCCAGAAACGGGTGTCGTCCACCAGCATTTTCGAGGCGTCGCGCGACATTTCGGCCGTGGCGATCACTGACTTGTCATCCGGCGCCAGCGCGACCTTCTTGATCACGCCGACGTCCACATTCTTGAACTTGATTTTCGTCTTGCCGGCCTCCAGGCCATCGGCGTTCTGAAAGCTGATGGTGACGGTCGGACCTTTTTCGAGAATCGACTGCACGGCGAGCCAGCCACCAATCAATATCGCGATGAGCGGTACCAGCCAGATAAGCTGAACGCGCCAGCGCGAACGGCGCACCGCGACCGCCTCCGGGAAATCGGGGCTATCCGGTTCCCCGGGGGGCCCAAGTGGCTTATTCATGGTCGGGCTCCAGCGGGTCCCAGATCAGGCGTGGATCGAATGACATTGCCGAGAACATCGTGAGCACCACTACCGAGCCGAAAGCGATCGAGCCGGGGCCCGCCATGATTGTCGCGAGTGCGCTGAACTGTACGAGGGCGACCAGGATCGTGATGACGTAGATGTCGAGCATCGACCAGCGGCCGACCAGCTCCACCACGCGATAGATGCGCGTCCTTTTCTCCGGTAGCCAGCGCCAGCGAAGCTGGGCGGTCAGGACGAGGAAGATCAGCGAAATGATCTTGAGCATCGGCACGGCGATGCTCGCGACAAACACGAGCACGGCAAGCGGCCACGAGCCCGAGACCCAGAGAAACACCACGCCGCTCATGATCGTGTCCGTTTGCGCGCCGAACAATGAACTTGTGTCCATGACAGGAAGCACGTTCGCCGGGATGTACAGCACGACCGCCGCGATCACGAATGCCCAGGTGCGCGCAATGCTGCCGGGTTTCCGAAAATGCAAGGCCGAGCCGCACCGAGGACAGATCCCCTCGTGCGTACCCGCAGCGGGCTTTGACAACAGGCCGCAATCGTGACAGACGAACAGGCCCGCGCCGGCCGCCGTCGGCGCGGAGCCGCTCACCCGTCCATGAAAGGAGGAACGACGGCCCTGGGCCACGTCGATACGCGCCCAGATATCGTGAGGATCGAAGGTTGCGCCGGCAGCGGCCAGCAGCACCATCACTGTGCCGAACGCCCACAGGGAAATGCCCGGCACCACGCTCGCGATAGCAGCTAATTTGACGAGCGCGACCAGCATGCCGAGGATCAGGACCTCGATCATTCCCCACGGCGCCACGCGGCGTAGCAGACGCAGCGCGATATCGGGCCGCTTCGGCACGCGTCCCGTGCGCAGCGGCATGAGCAGATACAGCATCGCCAGCATGGCCACCAGCGGCATTAGCAGGGTCGTGACGAACACGAGGCCGGCGAGCGGCCAGACGCCGTCCAGGTAAAGGATGCGCGCGGCGCCGAAAAGCGTGGTCTCGACCAGCGTGCCATTCACCGAAAGTCCCACGATCGGGAAAGCGTTTGCGACACCGAAAAGAATGAGTGCTGCAAGCGTCAGCGCGAGCGTACGGTCGACACTGGCGGGCAGGCTTTTGTAGAGCATCGCACCGCAGCGTCTGCACCGAGCCGAGCCGCCACGGCCAAGCACCGTCTCCCGTTGCAGCAGATCACATTCATGACAGGCAATGAGGCGCATCGCTGTCATGGCGATGTCCCTTTCGGTCCGGCTGTAGAGGTGATAGGAGACAATGCGCGTCCGGTGTCACTGTAGGTGACCGCGGTCATTCCTTCAGCCTCGGTGACCCAGCCTCCGCCCATGGCCTTATACAAATCCACCGATGAAATGAAAACGGCGCCCTGTGTCTGCGCGTAGCTGAGCTGAGCGTTAAAGAGGCTACGCTCTGCATCGAGCACTTCTATATAACTCGTGTAGCCGCCTTCGTAACGCAAGCTCGCCAGGTGCGAGTAGGTGGCGAGTGCGTCCACCTGACGTCCTTGAACCACGAGTCGATCACGGCTTTTCTGCAACGACACCAGTGCGTCAGCCACCTCCTGGAAGGCGACCTGAATCGACTTCTGATAACTGAACAAGGCTTGCTGTTGCAGCGCTTCGGCTTGCTTGACTTGCCCGCTGATCGCGCCTGCCGTGAAGATCGGTACAGTCACGGCGCCCGCATAGGACCACAGGCGCGTCGGCCCCGTAAACAGCGCGGAGAACTGCCCGCTCGCAGTGCCGAACAGACCGGTCAACGATATTGAAGGGAAGTACAGCGCTCGCGCGGCGCCAATCTGTGCGTTCGCTGCGATCAGGTCTTGTTCCGCCTGACGCAAGTCCGGCCGGCGTTCCAGCAAATCGGAAGGCAAGCCCGCGGGCACGGCCGGTAACGCAAGATCGTCCAGCTCGCGATCGCGTGGAATAGCGTCGGGGTTGTGTCCGAGCAGGATCGATAACGAATCTTCCTGCTGCGCAATCTGCAGTTCGATCTGCGGGATGGTCGCCCGGGACGCCTCGTATTCCGACTGGCTCTGTGCAAGCTGCATCTGGGCAACCTGGCCGCCGGCGAAGCGTAGCTCGAAGACTTTCACCGATGCCTCGCGGCTCGCAACTGTGGCATTCGCAATCTTGAGTTGCCGGTCGAGCGACAGCAGGTTGACGTATGACGTCGCCACCGATGCCACCAGCGTCAGGATGGTGGCGCGCCGGCCTTCTTCACTCGCAAGCAGACTTGCGCGCGCGGATTCGGTCTGGCGCCGCAGCTTGCCGAAGAAGTCGATCTCCCAAGACGCCGAGAGCGTTCCCTGAAACTGGTTGAATACGGGCCCCACGCCCGCGGGCAACTGCGCTGTCCCCAACGGAATGCGCTCGCGCTCTGCATTAAAGCCCGCGCCGATCTGCGGGAATAGCTGCGAACGCGTCGTGACGAACTGCCCCAGGAATTGCTCGACGCGTGCAGCCGCTATCTTGACGTCCTTGTTGTCGGCCAGCGCGGTGGCAATCAACTGGTTTAGCGCCGGGTCTTGAAACTGCTCCCACCACGCTGTGTTGACGAGGTCCTTTGCGTCAGACTCGGCGAAGCGGAAGGTCGCCGGCGTCTCGACAACGGGGCGTTCATAATTGGGACCGAGCAGGCATCCGCCAAGCGTCAGCAAAGCCACAAGCGAGAGAATCGGCGCGCGCATGTCACTCGTCCTTGACGTTTGCGGAAGCAGCGATCGTCGGTCCGCCTGCACCTGCGAGCGGCGGTCCCGGTGGCCCCGCGAGCTGGGCGCCATCGTGCGGGTCCGGCTTCTGTTTGTCCTTGCCCTTTTTTTCCGACATCGTCTCGAGGATGTAGAAGAACATCGGAATGAAGAACACAGCGATGACGGTTGCACCGAGCATGCCGCCGATCACCCCCGTTCCGATCGAATGACGGCTATTTGCCGATGCCCCCGTCGCGATGGCCAGCGGGACGCAGCCGAGGATGAACGCGAGCGAGGTCATGACAATGGGGCGTAAGCGTTCAGTCGCGGCAGTCACGGCGGAGTCGTAGATGGATTCCCCCGACTCGCGATTGAGCACGGCGAACTCGAAGATCAGGATCGCGTTCTTGGCGGCGAGCGCGACCAGCATGGTCAGGCCGATCTGGAAGTAGACGTCGTTCTCGAGCCCTCGCAAAAGGATTGCGAGCAGCGCGCCAAAGAGTGCGAAAGGCACCGCCATCAATACGCCGACCGGCAAGCTCCACTTCTCATACTGAGCGGCCAGGATCAGGAACACCATGATCAGGCCGAACACGAACACGAGTGCTGACGTACTGCCCGCCTGTTGCGCTTCGTAAGCTTCTCCGCTCCAGCCAATGGCATAGTCGGACGGCATCACCTGGGCACCTATCTCGGAGAGCGCCGCAAGGACCTGGCCCGTGCTATATCCCACCGCCGGATTCGCGGTGATTTTCACGGCAGGGAAATTATTGAAGCGCGTCACCAGGTCGGGGCCCGTAACAAACTGCGTGGTCACCACGGCCTTAAGCGGGACCATGCTGCCGGTTTTGCTGCGCACGTAGATCTGGTCAAGATCCTGAGGCTTGAGACGGTACGACGGCTCCGCCTGCATGATGACCTGCCACAGGCGACTCGACCGGTTGAACTGGGAAATGTACTGCGAACCGAACATGGTCTGCATCGAGCTGTACACCTCCTCGACCGGGACACCGAGCGTTTCGGCTTTATCGCGGTCCACGTTCACGAGTAATTGTTGGGAGTCCGCATTGAATGTCGACGTGACTCGAGCCAGCTCTGGACGTCGCCTGGCCTTGGCCAGGAAGTCGTCGACGACAGCCGCAAGCTGGCTGGTATTGCCGTCCCCTTTGCTCTGAATCCACATCTCGGTGCCGCCGGTCGTGCCGAGTCCGGGAATGGACGGCGGATTGACAGGCAGGATAATGCCCTCCTTCACCTTGGAGAGATTCTCGTAGGCACCGATCAACACTGCACGCGCGTTCTGTGTCTTGATGTTGGCCCACTTATAGCGTTCGTCGAAACTCTTGAAGCCAACAAAAAATGCCGCGGCGTTGTTCTTGTTCTGGCTATCGAGCAGACTGAAACCATCAATGACCGTTATGCTGCCGACCGCCGGCTGCTTCATGAAATAGTCGGTGACGTGCCGAGTGACGTCGCCGGTACGGTCAAGGCTGGCAGCGTCCGGCATGATGACGGCGCCCAGCAGGTAACCCTGGTCCTCCGGCGGCAGGAAGGACGTAGGAATGGACTTTCCCATCAGGACAGCGACCGCGATCATCCCTGCGAATAAAAGCAAGGCGACCACGAAGCGCTTGATGACCAGTTGCACGACGCGCGTATAACCGGAAGTCATCTTGCCGAAGCCGTTGTCGAACCATCTGAAAAAAGCGGGTTTCTTGTCATGTCCCGGTCTGAGCAGCAATGCCGCGAGCGCCGGCGAGAGCGTCAGCGCGACCAGCCCCGAGAAGACGACGGAGATTGCAATCGTGATCGCGAATTGTTTGTAGAGCTGGCCAGTTATGCCGCCCAGGAACGCGACCGGCACGAACACCGCGCATAGCACCAGGACAATCGCGACCACCGGTCCCGACACCTCGTCCATGGCGCGTTTGGCCGCATCCTTCGGGCTGAGTTTATGAACGTTCATATTCCGCTCGACGTTCTCGATCACGACAATGGCGTCATCCACCACAATGCCGATGGCGAGCACCATGCCGAACAAGGTCAGCATGTTGATCGAGAAGCCGAGCGCAAGCATGCCCATGAAGGTGCCGAAGATCGACACGGGCACCGCCAGCACCGGAATGAGCGTGGCGCGAAAGCTCTGCAGGAAGGCATAGACGACGATCACCACCAGAACCAGCGCTTCGAAGAACGTGTAGACAACGTCCGAGATCGACGCGCGGGTGAACTCGGTGGTGTCGAGCGCGATGTCATATTCCAGTCCCTCGGGAAACGACTTTTTCATCTGGTCGAGCGCTGCCCGGACCTGCTTGGAAACGTCGAGTGCATTGGCGCCAGGCTGCTGATACACCGCGATCACGGTCGCCGGCTTACCCTGAAACTTGCTTCGGATCGAATAGTCTTTCTGTCCGAGCTGTGCGCGTCCAACGTCGCGCAGACGCACGATGGCGGCGTCGCCGCTCGCGGCGCGAATAATGATGTTGTCGAACTGGCTCGGGTCGGTCAGGCGGCCCGTGGTCGTCACCGCGAACGACTGTTCAACCGGCGTGCCCGTGGGCGACTGGCCGATGCTGCCGACCGCGAACTGCTGATTCTGGTTCGCCACGGCTCTTTGGACATCTGACGCGGTGATGCCGAGCTGGGCCATACGGTCTGGTTTCAGCCAGATTCGCATCGCGTAGTCGGGCGTGCCGAAAATGCTCGACTGGTTAGCGCCGGGTACGCGCTTGATCGCATCGAGAACATAGATGTTCGTGTAGTTGGCAATGTAAGTCGGATCGTAGCGATTACTGGGTGAGTAGACCGCAATCACCATCATGAAAGCCGACGACTTTTTCTGGACCTGGATACCTTGTGACTGCACCGACGAAGGCAGTTGTGCCAGTGCAAGGTTGACGCGGTTTTGAACATCGACTTGTGCGAGCGCCGGGTTCGTGCCGATATTGAAGAACACGTTGAGCGTGAAGTTACCCGTCGATGAACTCGACGAGTTCATATAGATCATGTTGTCGGCGCCATTGACCTGCTGCTCGATGGGCGCGGCAACGTTGTTCGCGACGACATCGGCGGTCGCACCGGGGTAACTGGCCGAGATGGTTATCTGAGGCGGTGTTATATCGGGATACTGAGCGATAGGCAAGCTCAGCATCGCGAGCGCGCCGCCCAGCGTGATGATGATCGAGATGACAGACGCGAAGATCGGCCGGTCAATGCAAAAGTGGGAAAGGTTCATTTCGCCAATCCGCTCAGTTCGCTGCGTTATTGTCGGACTTGCCTTGTGCGAGGCGTTGCATGACCGCCTCGTTGCTGACGGCGGCGCCTGGCGCGCCCGGTTGCGTGGTCGATTGTGCCGCCGGCGCTTCCGTGATCTTCAAGGGGGTGTCCGCTGCGACACGAATGGCGCCGTCCACAACCACGCGCTCACCGACCCTGAGGCCGTCCGTGATGAACCAGTCATCGCCGTGCCAGTTACCCACCTCCACAACACGCTCATGCGCTTTCGAGTCGCCGTCCACTACCCAGACAAAATGGCTCTTGGCACCCTGCAGGACCGCGCGTTGCGGAACCAGGATGGCATCGGGGCGTGTCGCGCCGGACACCCTCGCCCGAACGAACTGCCCGGGCCGCAGACTGCCTTGCGGATTGGCGAACGAGGCCCGCACGAGGAAGGTCCCGGTTTGCGAACTGAATGCCGGATTTGCAAAATTAATGCGCCCGCGAGTGGGGTACACCGTGCCATCGGCCAATATCACCGTCACTACAAAATTGTTGTCTTGCGGAAAACGCAGCCGCTTTTTTTCGATTTGATCGCGGTAACCCAGCAGCTCGTTTTCGGAAACGCTGAAGTTCACCCACATCGGGTCGAGCTGATAGATCGTGGTCAGCAAACCCGACGCGGACGCGGTGACAAAACTTCCGTCCTGTTGTTTCGCGAAGCTGGAAAGACCCGCGAGCGGCGACTTGATGGTCGTGTAACTCAGGTTCAACTCCGCGGTTGTGACCTGGCCTTTGGCGGCAATCACTGCTGCCTCGGCTTCTTTCTCGCTGCCGATGGCGTCATCGCGGTCTTTTTCGCTCAGTGCGTTCTGTTTGACAAG
This sequence comes from Caballeronia sp., assembly GCF_028292365.1. Classification (GTDB taxonomy): domain Bacteria; phylum Pseudomonadota; class Gammaproteobacteria; order Burkholderiales; family Burkholderiaceae; genus Caballeronia. The sequence goes on along the minus strand of NZ_JAQGMM010000258.1, from coordinate 18,652 downwards.
CGGAAGCACGCGATTAAGATTGGCCTTCGCCACGGTCAGGCGCGCCTGCTGTTGCGCAAGCTGGCCCCGTGCCGACTGCAGCGTGGCTTCGAATGGTTTTGCGTCCATCAGGAACAGGGTCTGGCCGGCTTTTACCGGCTGACCTTCTGTGTAGACACGCTTGTCCAGGAACCCGTCCACGCGTGCGCGGATCTCGACCTCGCGCGAGCTTTCAGTCTGGGCGGTAAATTCAAAGTCGACGGGTGTGTCGCGTTGAGTGACCGTCATGACGCTGACCTCAGTGACCTGCCGCGGCAGCTCGTTCACCGGCTTGCTGCAAGCGGCGAGCAACACCATGGCCGACGCGCCATACGACAGGCGTCGCGTCCAGCGATCACGGGTACGGTTCATTTCAAATGCGTTGATTCGCACCGATGACATCACCATGTGAGTCTCCCATTGGGCAACCGGCTCCCGGATAAAAAACGCCACGCAAAGTCCGGGCTACCGGATTGCTACGCCGCGGTACAGTTGCCAAAAACGATATAGGCTTCCTCGCGATTCAAGAGCGAGACGGTCATTGATCCGTCGGTCTTGTCGATGACGATGGTCCAGGCGTAGCCAAGCTCGGTGCCCTGCAAGAGCAACTGGTCAGCTCCCTTGTCGACGAAACGGATCTGGGCGGTGCGTTTGGGACCGGCGATCGTCTGGCCCGCGAAGTCGATGCGCATGAACTGCGGCATCCCGATGAAGTCGGGGAGTCCCCGAAGGCAGGTCTCACCGGGATCGCACGCATGCGCGTCAACGGTCGCGCAGATCAGCGGCTTGCTGCCGTCGAAATCTGCGGCGCCCGCTTCTGAACCAATCGCGAGCAGCGCGAATGCTGCAGCACAAGGTAATAACTTGGATTTCATCGTTGGTCTCCGGTATGCGCCCTGAGCGTCCCCTACTGAATCGAGTAGCCACGTCCCGTCATACACGCTCCAACGGCCCGGTTGTAAGTGGACATCTCCTGGGAGACCTGCTGCTGGTTCGCCTGCTGTTGACTCGCTGCGGCCTCATTCATGCGGCGCTGGCGCAGACCCCCTCCGGCGGTTCCGGTCACCGCCCCAATTGCCGCGCCCTTGCCCGCATTACCCGCAATCGCCCCGATCGCTGCACCCACGGCAGCGCCCCCGACGGCCCCTTTTATTGCGCCTCCTTGCCTGGGCTGTCCGCCCTGCTGGTTTGCGCTTTGCTGTGCAATGGCAACGGGATCGACACCGGTGGTTTGCTTCGCCCACAACTGGCATTCGGCCGTGTCCGCATTTTGCTTTTGAACACTCTGTCCTCTTGCCGGATAGATGATCGGTTGCTGTGCCGCGGCTGAAAAAACGAGCCCCCATGCCGCAAAGCCGATCAAAACCTGTCGCACTCGTTGCATGGCTCGGCACCTTCTTTGAAAGTTTTAGCTTCAACCGGTCCAACGATTGCCGGCGCCCGGAAGGTGGCGCAGATCGATGCACACAAACCTCCCGAGCGATTCCCTGCGCAAGACGGTGCCTTGATACGGGCACTGCAACGGGATCCCTTCAACCTGTCAAACGACATCACTCGAATTTGACGATCCGCTGTCCTTGAACGCCGAGACCGGCCATCAAGCCCTCCTGACCGAAGATCATCGCGTAGACATCGGATTTAAGCGTCTCTGTGGTCATCGACCTCGCCACGCCGGCATCCACCACTACCACGCTCGGCCCCATGCCCACGGATAAGCCCGTACCACTGCTGACGGAACTAATCGCCGCGTCTGTCATCAGAAACAGCGCTTCCGAGTATGTCTGCCCGCCGGCCTGGAGGCCGTATGACAATCCGCGCACCCTGTAATAACCAATGATCTTTCCATCCGGACTAAACATCACGCCCTTGCCGCCTTGGGCACCTACAAGCAGACCTGCCTTGACGATACTGGGAAAGACCAGAACGGCCTTGGCCCGGTATTGAAGTTCCTGTGCACGTGGGGCATTGCTGAACAGTTGTTGCAATGCCTGGCGTGCTTGCGCGTCGAGCTCAGGATCTCCGCCATTGGCGACGGTCGGGTCTGTCGAGCAACCCACCGCGAGGAGGAAAAGAGGAATTGCCAAAAGAAGCCGAAGGGTTCTAATCATGATCAATGCTCCGTTGTAAGTGACGTCAAGAATTGCTTCATTCCAAGGCCTCATATCCTCTCGGACAGAACAATGATGCGATTGCCGCTTCGCCCGTGCTATTGGACCTTGGTCCCATAGAATTTTTCAGACCGACATCGTTTAATAACCGACATCATTTACCAGTTGTACTAATTGCTGTACGAATAGCTTTGATCAAAAGCTCGTCGTTGAAAGGCTTGCGTAGATAGGCGGTCGCCCCGGCAAGCAAAGCCTGCTCCCGAACGCCGCTTTCATCGTGTGCCGTAATAAAGACCACGGGTATGCCGCTGCCCGATATTCTCCTTTGCACTTCAAGTCCGTTCGAGCCAGGCATTTGAACGTCGAGCACAAGACACACTGGCCGATACGACGGTATGGAGTCAAACATGAGAAGAAAATCGTCACCTGTCTTGAAGGTCTCGGCCTCGAATCCGCCTGATCGGAGTAATCGCTTGATGGCGCGACTCACCGAATCGTCGTCATCCACTACGGCGACGAACGGTTTGATTTGGCTCATGGCGAATATCCCTCATGCAAACACCCTATGACTGAACGCTTTTCGTTTTCGACGTTGGTTCAGGTTAAGGTATTCGGAAGGTCAGTGGTATGGGACCTTGGTCCCATACCAGACACTGAGGGTGCGCCGGGTCACGTACGATGCGTATCCGCAGCCGTCAGGATATTGACGGCGAGGCAGAAAGCGTGGGGACTTTGTCGGTGACCCTGACGAGCTCGACCAACGAGCGGGTAGCCATTTTTTCCATGACGCGGGCCCGGTGCACTTTAATGGTCTTCTCAGCGATGCCCAATTCGCATGCCACCTGCTTGTTCATGCGTCCCTTGACCAGCAGTGTGAGAACCTGGCGCTCACGTGGCGTAAGCAGTGACATCCGCGTCCGGATTGCGTCGAGTTCCGAACGGCGCGATAGCTCGTACGATGAGCGCTGGAGCGCAAGATCGATCGCGCGCAAAAGATCCGTTTCGTTCACTGGCTTCGACAGAAAGTCGGTCGCCCCGGCTTTCATGGCGCGAACCGTCATTGCGATGTCGCCCTGTCCCGTCAAGAAGATAATTGGCATCGCTTTCCCGGCCGCATTCATTTCGCGTTGCAGCTCGAGGCCATTGATATCCGGCAGTCCCACGTCTAATACAAGACACGCCGTGCCCGCAGTACGCACGTCTGCGCTCAGGAAAGTTTGCGCGGAGCCGAAGCACGCTACAACATGACCTGCAGCGCGAATCAGCCGGCCAAGCGCCCGGCAAATCGATTCGTCATCGTCAACCACGAAAACAGTGGCAAGGCTGGACGAACTCATGGCGTCACCCTTGAAGAGGCGCTTCCTGGCGGTATGCCAATGGGCAACGTGAAGTAAAACGTAGCGCCCCGGTCATTGTTGTTTTCGGCCCAAATTCGACCGCCATGCATCTGCACTATGGACCGGCTGATTGATAACCCCAGACCGAGCCCATCTCGCTTGGACGTACAGAAAGGCGTAAATAACCTGGAAACCCTGTCGCCCGAAATGCCTGTTCCGCCATCCCGCACCGCAATACGAATCTCTCCCGAAGGATCAACCGAACTTTGGATCGAGACCACGCGCCCAGGTAACGAACAGTTTTCCATTGCATCAAAAGCATTGAGCAGCAAGTTCAGAACGACCTGTTGAAGTTGAACCCTGTCTCCCTGCACGGGGGGCAATTCGGGCGCGGCAATCACCACGACCCGGATACCGCGCACGATTGCATCGCTGTGTACAAGTACTACCACGTCCCTGATCACACTCGCCACGCTAAGGGGCGCGGTCTCGATCTCGCCTTTTTTTACAAGTGCGCGGATTCTCTTAATTACTTCACTTGCACGGTGGGTGTCCTGTACAAGATCGTGGAGTATCTCCCGCACTTCCACAAGATTGACAGGCTCCGCCGTCAAGAAACGTTGTGCCGCCTGCGCGTTACTGAGGATCGCGGTAAGCGGCTGATTTAGCTCGTGAGCGAGAGACCCGGCAAGCTCGCCCAAGGTCGAAACACGCGTGAGGTGAGCAAGTTGTTGCCGGTGACGTGCCAACTCGTTGCGCTCCGTCCGGTCCATGACGATCGACAACGAATACGCTCCGGTAGGTCCCAAAATGTGCTTGACCGATATTTCGACCGGAAACTCGACGCCGTCCTTTCGAATAGCGACGACCTCTCGCACGCTCTTCTCGCCCTCAGCATGGCGTCCTGTCGCATCGAATAGCGAGTCAGCGAAAGGCCATGGGGATTTCAATGCGTCACCCAACTTAATGGTGTTTGAACCAATCAGCTCCTCGACCGGATAGCCGAACAGTTCTCCGGCTGCAACATTCACGAAGACTATTTCTCCATTCGGATCGGCCACGATGACGGCGAGCGGCAGCAGGTCGAGCGCGCAACTAAATGGATCACCGTCGTTTAGCGGCCGCGCTTCGTTACGCCCCGGTGTGGGCGAATCTGACCAGATCTTGTCTGGATGCTTTGGCGGATCCCCGCTTAACTGAGTCCGGAGCAAACGCTGGGACTTGAATCTTCGGAAGCGCACTCGAATGAATGATCGGCCCGCTTCCCAAGGCTTCCGGAAACTGGCTGCCTGACGTAAATCGGCACATTCTGATCGCATGTTGAAAGCCGGGTCGGCGTCCATGCCGCCACCTTCGTATGCGAAGACATAGTTGTTGGGCGCCGGCTTCAACCGCTGAAGATGGCTCGCTAAATCGTTAGGTGCGCCTTCGGGTACGAGACGTCTGATCTTAACGAAGCTAAGTAGTACGATAAATATAACGGCCCCGCACACTGCGAACACGGTCATGACCTGTGCTCCCTCAGCAATATTGGGAGGCTGCGTCTGAACCCAGGCGCAGCCGGCGCTTAAGCGTGGCCTCTAGGGGCCGCTTGTCAGGACTTTTTGAGAGAAACTCGCACTGCCCTTGACTCTCTCAGTCGCTCACGTTTCAAAGACGCTTGCGCTTTCGGCAGTGCAATCTAGCCCGGCTAGCATAAATCAGTCAGCCAAAGACGGCCTGTTCGCCATGGAATCTTCATTGTTAACTAGATAGTTAACGACAACCTGGAACGAGGCGGGCGAAAAGCAAATGGGTAGATGTAACGAATGTTTACCGCGAGATTAGACGCTGAAATTGTTTCGGGCAAGGACTTCTTTCAAATATTCAAGGCAGTGAACGAAATAGCAGCAAAGTGCAGGTTTCATATGGGACCAAGGTCCAATAGCTAAGCGCGTGCGTTGAGCCTAATTTGGGACTTCCCTGACCTTGGTGGCCACAGAAGGATCACTTGGGACGGCTGACCTGCATTCCTGCAGACCTCTTCGACGACCTGCGAGGCCTACGGCCGGGCGCATCCAAGGTCGGACTATCAATCGTAACGAAACCACCATCCCAACACTGGGAGCCTGCATCCATGAACAGGGCACTGAAGCGTCGTTCACTGAAGGCTACGTCGATCGCGCTTGCTGTATCGCTTGTTACAGGCGGATTTTCTGCCGATGCAGCGGCAGACGACCCCGGCTGGCCCCGTGAGCGAGACCTCGATGGCACTCATCTGGTGCTTTACCAACCACAGGTCGACAACTGGACGCAGTTCAAACAGGTCAGCGGCCGGATGGCGATCTCCATTACGCCCAAAGGGGGCAAGCAACAAGTCGGTGTGGTGACATTCCAAATGAATACCGATACCGATATGGATAGTCGTACCGTTCTTCTTAGCAACCCTTCGATCACGGAAACTTCATTCCCCGGCACTGATCCGGCAACGGCGAAGAAACTTGATCACATGGTGCGCACGTTTCTCAATCCGGACGTGAAGGAGACTATTTCAGTTGATCGCCTGGTGGCGAGCGTCGATCAAAAAAATGAAACGCCGGGAATACAAGTTAAAAATGACCCGCCGGTCATTTTTGTCAGTCTCGGATCGGCAATCCTGTTGTTTGTAGATGGCGATCCCGTGCTGGCGCCCGTCCAAAACGTGGATATGCAAGCCGTTGTCAATGCAAACTGGCCGCTCTTCCTTGATCCGGCAACGCAGCAATACTACCTGTTCACCGGTCAGCGTTGGGTGGTGTCCACCGATCTTAAAAGTGGATGGAAAGACGCGCCCGCACTCCCGGCAAAAATGGCCAAAATTCCGGCGGACCCTCAATGGGCGTCCCTTAAAGACTACCTGGGCGCGACCTCCACGCAATCCGGGAGAAGTCCTGCGATTTTCTACAGCAACGTCCCCGCCGAGCTCATCGTCTTTCGCGGCAAGCCGGCATTCGCGGCAATCTCCGGCACCAAGCTCACCTACGCAACCAACACCGAAAGCGTCTTGTTTCGCTATTCACCGACCGGGGCCTTTTATTACCTGAGCGGCGGTCGCTGGTTTTCGGCGCCAGGCCCAACGGGTCCGTGGACGTACGCGACCGATCAACTGCCCGAGGACTTCGCCAGGATTCCACCCAACAGTCCTGCCGGAAAAGTGCTGAGCTCTGTACCTGGAACCCCGGAAGCGAAAGATGCGGTGCTGCTGGCTCAAATTCCCACTACGGTCGAGATCAACCCGGCTGCCGCCGCCGCTGAAGTCAAGGTTGCGTATAGCGGCGAGCCTGCTTTCACGCCAATCCCCGGCACCACGATGTCCTACGCGTCCAACACGCCCGCGAAAGTGATCAAGGTGGACCAACGCTACTACGTGTGCACGCAAGGCGTGTGGTTCGATTCCGCTTCGCCGGGCGGTCCATGGACGACTACCGTCGTGGTGCCCAAGGTCATCTACACGATCCCACCCAGTTCCCCGGTCTACAACGTCGTTTATGTGACGCAGACCGTTACGCCGGCGGGGACGGTCCAGGCGAGCTATACCGCCGGATACCTGGGCGTGTTTATCGCCGGTGCGGCGCTTGGCGCCATCGTCGCTCAGGGAAACGGGTACTACTACCCGCCCTATGTTGCGGTGGGCCGAGGACCGTATCCCGTTTATTACCCTCGCCCGATGCCCTATGGCTACAACACCTATAACCCCTATACGGGAGCGGTGGGGATGCGCGGCGGTGCGTATGGACCGAACGGAAGCGCTCAATGGGGATCTTCATACAATCCCTATACCGGAACCTATGCGCGGGGAGCCACGGCATCAGGCCCCTATGGCTCGGCCTCGGTGGGGCAAGCCTACAATCCGAGAACCGGTACTTATGCCGCAAGCCAACAGCATTCGAACGCTTACGGCCAATGGGGCAGCTCGGTCGTGACCAACGGCAATAAATGGGCGACCACGCAACACTCGAGCAACGCGAACGGCACCGTGGGAAGCTATCAAAATTCAGCGGGCGGCAAGGCCGTAGCGGGCGCGGGCTATAACAACAGCGCCGCGGCGGGCAAGACTGCGAATGGCAACATGTACGCGAGCAAAGACGGCAACGTGTACAAAAACACGGGCGGCAGTTGGCAGAAATACGATAACGGCTCGTGGTCCAACGTCAATAAGCCGGCGACATCGCCGTCGGGCCAGCAAAACCTGCAATCGGCGCAGCAGCAACGCACCACGACAACGCCTGGTGGAACTGCGCCGCCGGCCCGATCCAGCACGCAGGCAAATCAGGCACAACGGCCCTCTTCTGGAGGGAACACGGCGCAGAGCAAGCAAAGCGCTCAGGCATATCAGAAGCAACGGCCTTCGACCGCGGCAGCAACGAACCCGGCTCAGGCAAGGTCGAGCGGGCAAGCCGCTCAACCGCAGCGTCCAAACCAGCCGCAATCGATTCCGCGAGGCAACACGTCAGTGCAAGCCCGTCAGGCCACGGCCTCAACGGCCGGATCGTCTGCTCAACTGAATCAGGATATGCAGAACCGACAGCGAGGCGCGACTCAAAGCCAACGGTTCGCCCCCACGGGCGGCGGACGCGGTGAGGGTCGCGGCGGTGGCTTTCGCCGTTAGAGACGCCGCGCGCAACGCGACAACGTATCCGCGCGAGCGAAACATGAGCGCGATCATGCAACACGAACGCGTGATCCGATTCTTTCACGGTTCCTGCCTTTACGTTCGCGCCGCGCGATCTGTCAGCGTCCGCTCAATGCTGCCGGGCACGCGCGATTAGGGAGAATGTTCCGGTGACTCACCTCGTGATAGCGTTCGCCGTGTTCGTCTGCGTATTTGGAAGCGCAATGGTCGGTCTTCAATTGCGTCACCGTCTTCCCGAGCACCATCTCAGCGATGAGTCAGTCGGCGTCATCAAGCTGGCGACAGGGCTGGTAGCGACGCTGGCGGCTTTGGTGCTTGGGCTGCTGGTCTCGTCGGCGAAAGTCGCTTTTGATACTGAAAGTAGTGACCTGGTCCACAATGCGGCGAACGTCATCACCCTGGATCGCGCGCTGGCGAACTATGGGACCGAGACCCAGGAAATCCGCGTACTGCTCAAGCGCACTTATGCTGATTCGATTGACATCATTGCGTCAGGCGATTCCACTCAACTAGCCCGCCTGGGTAGCCCTGAAGCCTTGCATCGTACCGAGGATTTTCAGCGCAAGGTCGAAGCGTTGTCGCCGCATAACGCTTCGCAAAGTCGTCTTCAGGCCCGTGCCTTGCAAATCGTCAACGACATATTTTCTGCCCGCTGGCTGGCGCTGCTTCACGCTCACGCTACAGTGCCGCCGTCGCTCCTGATCATTCTGGTGTTCTGGCTTTCCGTCATCTTTGGAACCTTCGGACTTTTCGCGCGGCGCAATGCAACTGTGGTCGCCGCGTTTGCGGTGTGCGCGTTGTCAACCGCCGGTGCGATATTTTTGATCGAAGAACTCAGTACGCCGCTTGACGGCGTAGCGCGTGTATCGGTTGCCCCAATGCGCGAAGCGCTCAGCAGGCTCGGTGAATGACCGCTAAAAGATGAGTGTCGATATCAATGATTAAACCATCGATACTGAAGCGCGACGGTGATGGTCTGGAAGTCGCCTCCGATAGTGGTGGTAAGCCCACGCGACCACGCGAGCTTTCCAGACCACTGTGCGGAAAGGGGAAACGAAAGTGTGAGTCCGTATCGGATGTTGCGCTGCAAATCGCGATCTGGAACGCCATTAATACTGGTTTGGCCACCCAGGAAATAGGTGGCGTCCGCGGCGAGCCATAACCCCGGCCGCCAGTTGTAACCAACGTGCCACTGAAAGACGGGCAATGGGTCCTGGCTACGATTGTGGTGACCGAAATAGTCTGGGTTATCCGTAAAGAACCAAACCCCCGCCGCACCTTCGACGAACCAATCACCAATAGGGTGAGACACGCCGATCTCAGGTTTGAACGACCAGCGATTGGCTCCCACATTGATGAGGCGTGACGGCAGGTACTGTCCCGTCGGCGCAATGACACTCAGGCTCGCTCCAACAATCGTGCCGGGGGTGCGCCGGGCGAATTCGATCGGGTCGAGCGCGGGCCCGCCGAGAAGGTCAACGGCAAACCTGAAGTGCACATCCCCGGCCCCCGATCTATAAACATGGCCGGGCGCGCCCTCGACGTTACCCGTCACGTTGGCATTCGCGTAAGGCGCAAGCAAAGCGATGCTGGCGACATGATCGAATAAACCGAAGCTGTGTGAATAGCCAAGTGAATAGGTATTGATGCCGGCGTGAAGATCTGTCACCGGAAGCGATGGGTCGAAGAGGATATCGCCAGTCGACCGGGCATAAGTGGCGACCACAAAATTCGTTCCGACGGGAACGGCTGAATAGCTGCGCGGTTCCAGTTCTTGAGCGGTTACGACCGAGGACCATAGAGCGAAAAGAAATCCGCTCAGGCGGCGCACCCAGTCAGTTTTTCGCATGATTAGAGTAGTTACCAGCGGACCATCAGACCCTTCGCTCAGATCGATTAAGACCTTTCATTGACTTCGCTCGCTTGCCTGGTCATCGTTCGCGAAGCCTCTCACAACGCTCGCCGTTAGCATATTTATGATTGTCCCTGACCGCTATCGGACCTTGGTCCCATAGCACGCCATGTCAGCAGGTGACCGAGTCGAAGCAACGCTCTGCGCGGCGATCGCGTCAGCAGATCAGACGGATGGCCGCGCTGAATTCGAACGGACCGTGACAAGGCAATTCATTGTCGACGTTGGACCAAGGTCCAATAGCAACCTCTCCATTTCTGTCCTAGGCTTAGTTCTGGCCACCTATTTGTCGACGCAGGAATCAGACAGTCGAGAGGTTGTGCTCGGCTTCGGCTGCCGTCGATCTAAGCGGCATGCAAAGCGTGGAAAGCGTGGAAAGCGAATATTGATCATTCGTCCAAGTTGCCGGCAATTTTTATCGTCTGCGCGCGGCGGTCAGGGGAAAGTCATGAAAACTCTTATTGCAATTGCATGCCTTGGCTTTTCGATCCACGCGTTTGCAGAGTGCAGGACCACCGCAACGGGTCGCGAAGTATGCAACAACGGGCAGGCGGCGGCTGGCTATAACCCTAATCGCGGCACTGCCTGGACGGCAAACAAAAATCAAAACGGCGTGACAACCGCACAAACCAGCAACGGCGGAAAGTCTAAATCCAAGAATGGAAAAGGCGTGTACACCAGTCCCAGCGGGAAAACCTGTGTCAGAACCGCTGCCAATCAGGGTTGCAATTAACGCCCTGCCCGACTTGCCGTTGGACCAAGGTCCCATAGGCGACGTTAGCCTATTCCCGTAAGCTGAACTCAATGTCCTGGTGTGGCCTCTTGACTGAGACCGTATGTTGAGCAGGTGAAGACCGCCCTGAACCGGAATCAGCGTTGAGGCTGCAAGCTCCGGCCCCATCGATACTACTTCTCATCGAGATCATGATGACAAAGCGTCTGTTGAGTTTCGCCGTCGTGGCTGCGCTTCTCTGCTCACGTGCGGCGCTCGCACAATTTCCCGTTGTGGATGCCGTCGCCGACAAGGTCATCCAAAAGTACCAGCAATCCTCCTGTGAGCAACTGTGGGCGGAAAAAACCGCGCAGCAGGGCCGCCCAAAGCCGCAACGGGAACAGGAAGCGGTGCAGATGCTACGAGCCAATGCACAAATGCGCGCGGCTTTCATCGATAGAGTCGCCGCCCCGGTAGCCAACAAGATGTTCGAGTGCGGCATGATGCCGTGACGACACTTCGGCCGTAGTAAGACGCTCGAACGAACAATGCTGAGGCTGCAATGCGCTATGGGTATTCGAGGTACACGAAATTTATCGTCGTTGCAGCGTTGGCGCTCGTCGCTCAAGCCGTCGGCGCACAGCAGGCCCATCACACATCGTCGAAAGCGCCAACCGCCGCAAAATCAATGGATTTTCAGCCCGGGCTCGAGCCCCGCGCAATCGCCATACTAAAAGCGTCAAGCGCGGTGCTTGCATCGGCGCAATCCATGGCCTTCACTGCCGTTGTCTCTTATGAAAGTCCGAGCCGGCTGGGACCTCCTCTTATCTACTCAACGAGATCGGAAGTGATGGTGCAACGACCGGACAAACTGAAAGTAATCACAGTGGGCGACGGGCCGAGTTCCGAGTTCTACTACGATGGCAAGACGATGGTGGCTTACGAGCCAGGGCAAAATCTCATTGCTTCTGCCAACGCACCAACGACGATCGACGCCACGTTGAAGGCAGCTTATGACACCGCATCCATCTACTTTCCTTTTGCCGACGTCATTGTCGCCGACCCCTACGCTGACATTGCAAAGGGATTGAAAACGGCGTTTTACGTCGGCCAATCGGGAGTAGTGGGCGATACGACTACGGACATCGTGGCGTATGTCACCGGCGACGTATTCGTGCAAATCTGGATCGGCCAAGTTGATAATCTCCCTCGCCGGATCTATGCAATTTACTTGAACGATCCCGTCCGGTTGCGCCACGTACTCGAACTTTCCAACTGGGCCATTGGTGCAGATTTCCCCTCTGACCCGCTGGTGTCCAGCAATGACAATGGAGCCAGGCGAATCCCGTTTGAACGGCCGGAGCCTATGGATCCTACGCAAATGCGTCCGGCGCCGGAAAACGGAAAAGGAACTGTACAAGTCCAGTGAACGGAAGAGGTACTCGTGAAACACATTCTCATTTTCCCCACCGGGCTCATTCTGCTTGCAACAGCTTCAGGTCCCGCATGTGCCTGGTCACACGCCAACTCTTACGGCGGTATGACATCGCATGTGCCAGGGTCCGAGTCAATGACACGTTCGGATTCAATGGGCGGCAGCGAAACGAAGACCTACGGCCAGGGAACCACCGCAACAGGACGCTACGGGGGCACCGCAAGTCACCAGGCGGGATCCAACCAGACGACCGCGACCAATCGATACGGGTCGACCGCAACTCACACCTATGGGCAAGGCACGAGCGCACAGAACACCTATGGAGGGTCCGCGTACCATGCGCAAGGATCGGGCTATACGAGTTACACCAGCGCATCCGGTGCAACGGCCTATCACAGCCCCTACTACGGTGCAAGGTATCCCGCCTATCATCCGCCGACAACGGTCAACGCGTATGGCGCCAGTTGTTATAACTGTGGTGGCTGGTCGACCGCAGGCGCCGCGGCAGCGGGCGCCGTAGTCGGCGTTGCAGCGGGTGCCGCGATAGCCAACGCGAACACAGCCGCTGCCACTGCTAACGCATACAACGCCGGAGTAGTGGCTGGCGCCACCAGCGCGGCACCGCTTCCAGTTGCCTATCCAGCGCCGACACCTGTGAACGGAACGTTCGCAATGGGTGCAATCTACGCCACGCTTCCAGCGGGGTGCATTTCGCCAAAGGTACCGGGCGGGACCTATTATCTATGCGGAAATACCTGGTTTCGCCCCGCATACGGAGCGAACGGCGTCTATTACCGTATCGTGCCGACGCCATAGAGGGCGAGACACGCGCGGGGTGTAACGCGGCGAACAATGCGAGGCTGGATCGCGAATGGCAAACTACAGGACCGCAACGCCGTCTACCAGCCCATGGGTGGTTCCGAGATAGGCAACGACGAGATCGCGATGGTGGACCCGCAGCTTCGGGTGCGCGAAATGCAGGGCCTGCGCGTGATCGACGCCTCGCTCATGCCTGCGCTGACTGGCGACCACGCCAACGGCCCGACCATCAACGATCCCGAAAGACGGCGGATATGATCTTAAACGGCGCGGCCGCCTGAGCGGGGAGCACGCATGGAACTCGACCCTCTCATCCTCTCGCGTATCCAGTTCGGTTTCGTGATCAGCTTTCACATCATCTTCCCGGCCTTCACCATCGGGTTGGCGGCGTGGCTGGCGACGATCGAGGGCGCGCGGCTCGCGACCGGCAACGCGCTGTACCGCAGGGTGTTCGATTTCTGGCTGCCGATCTTCGCCGTATCGTTCGGCATGGGCGTGGTCACAGGAATCGTGATGGCCTTCCAGTTCGGCACCAACTGGGGTGTGCTGGCGGTGAAGACGGGGCCCATCCAGGGCCCATTGCTGGGCTATGAGACCTTCACGGCTTTCATGCTCGAGGCTAGCTTCTTCGGTGTGTTGCTGCTCGGGCGCGATCGCGTGTCGCCGCGGTTCTACTTCTTTTCCTGCTGCATGGTGTCGCTGGGCACGATGTTCTCGTCATTCTGGATTCTCGCCAACAACAGCTGGATGCAGGTGCCGGTCGGCCACACGATCGCGAACGGCAAGATCATTCCCGCCGACTGGATGCAGATCGTGCTCGGCCCGGTGCAGATGGTGCGCTGGCCGCACATGCTGCTCGCTGCCTTCCTGACCAGCGCGATGTGCGTGGCAGCCACCGGCGCCTGGTATCTCTTGCGCGGTGTACATCGCGACGAAGCGCGCGTCATGCTCCACTGGGGCCTGGCGCTAGTGGCGATAGTGATACCCATCCAGCTGTTCTTCGGACACCTGACCGGCGAGTACGTGCTGAAGCACCAGCCAGCCAAGTTCGCAGCGATCGAGGCGCGCTGGAAGAACGAGCAACCGGCGAGAGAGGTGCTGATCGCCATCCCCGATGAAACGAACGAGCGCAACCTGCTCGCCATCACGGTGCCCAAGCTGGGCAGCTTCATCGCGTCCGGGAACTTCACCGCGGCCGAAGTCGGGCTGGAGTCCTTCCCTCGCGAAGACCGGCCGCCGGTGCTGATTCCGTTCTTTGCTTTCCGCCTGATGGTCGGCATGGGCCTCATCATGCTGGCCGTTTCGTGGCTCGGCAATCTGCTGCGCTGGTGCGGCAAACTGGAATCGTCGCGCTGGTTTCTCTGGGGCACTTTCCTGTCGTTCCCGACCGGCTTCATCGCGATCCTGACCGGCTGGTATACCGCGGAGGTCGGTCGCCAACCCTGGGTGGTGTACGGCTTGCTGCGCACCCGGGACGCGCTCACACCGGCGCTGACCACGAACGATGTGCTGAGCTCGCTGATCGTCTACATCGTCGTCTACTGGCTCTTCGTCTCGTTCGGCATCTACTACATCTACAAGCTGTTGCGCGATGGGCCCCGCGGTGAAGCCAAGGCGACAGACAACGTTACGGCCAGCCGGCCACTGGCCATTGCCGCGCGCACCGGGCCGGCGGCCGACGCCGATGCCGGGAGCAAGCGATGAGCGCGCTGCAACCCAGCAACCTGGCGCTCTTTTGGGCCGCCGTCATCGCGATCTCCATCCTGGTCTACGTGATACTGGACGGCCTGGACCTCGGCGTCGGCATCCTGTTCGGCAGCACGGTTGACGAAGACCAGAGGCTGCGCATGATGAACACCATCGCGCCTTTCTGGGATGGCAACGAGACCTGGCTGGTTGTCGTCGGTGCGGGTCTGTTCGCGACCTTCCCGGTCGTCTATGCGGTGTTCATGGGCGCCTTCTACCTGCCGATACTGCTGCTGCTCGTCGGCCTGATCTTTCGCGGCATCGCATTCGAGTTCCGCTACCGCAGCGTGCGGATGCGCTGGCTCTGGGACGCGGGCTTCTTCCTCGGCTCGACCGTGGTCGCCTTCGTCCAGGGCGCGGCGGTGGGCGCGCTGATGCGCGGCATCCCGGTGGTGAACGAACAGTTTGCAGGCACGTCGTTCGAGTGGTTGCGTCCGTTTTCGGTGCTGACGGGTATCGGCCTGGTGTTCGGCTATGCGCTGCTCGGCGCGGGCTGGATTGTCCTCAAGAGCGAGGGCGAGTTGCGGGACTGGGCTTACAAGCGCATTGGCTGGCTCGCCGCGATCGTATTCGTCATGTTGGGGCTGGCTTTCACCGTGTCGCTGACCATCGATGCGGGCGCTGTGGCGCAGAGCCACCTGCGTGATCGTCCTTGGGGAATCGTTTTCCCAGTCGCCGCAATCGCGGCCTTGGGCGGCGTCGCCATGGGCGCCCGGACGCGTCGCGACGGATTGGCGTTTGCGCTGACGGTGTTGTTCGTGCTGACCTCCTACCTGACCCTCGGCGTGATGTTCTGGCCGTACATGGTCCCCTATTCCATCACCGTGGGCAGCGCCGCGGCGCCAGAGGCGTCGCTGCAGTTCCTGTTCTACGGAGGCGTGGTCGTGCTGCCCGTAATCGCGATCTATACCGCCGGCGTGTACTGGGTGTTTCGGGGCAAGGTCCGGCCTGAATCCAGCTGATCAACGTGGCAGGCGCCGCTCGGCGTGCGCATCAGCCGCCTATGGGACCAAAGTCCAATTGTCTTTGGCTGACCCAATCACCTATATTGGTTCATCTAATCAGAGCAGCTGGCAGGTTTCTGGCCCGCTCACGCGTTGCCAATGGGAGTCCGTCATGCTCAACCGCATTCGAAGCGCTGGAATGCAACGAATTGTTCGATACTGGATCGGCTTGGCGATGCTCTCGCCCGTATGTGCAGCACAGGCGCAGCAGCCCATCATTTATCCCGCTCGCGGCCAGAGTTGGGAGCGTCAGCAAACTGATACTTCGGAATGCAATGCGTGGGCGCAACAAACCACCGGGGTGAATCCTGTCGCGCTCGCCGAGCAGATGGCCAGCAGTCCGCCTCCACAGCAACAGAGCGGACGGTTGTTCCGCGGCGCCGCGGGCGGCGCGTTGTTCGGCACACTGATTGGCGGTGCGGCGGGCGGCCACTGGGGCGAGGGAGCGGGAATCGGCGCGCTTGTCGGCACGATGGGAAGCGGCATGCGGATGCGGCGCGAACAACAGCAAGAGGCCACGCAGCAGCAAGGCATGCAGCAGCAGGCGTCGAGTCAGCTTTCGACATACAACCGCGCAGTCGCGGCATGTATGACGGGGCGTGGCTACACAGTCGAATAACCTCGAACAAGCATTTGTCAGCCCCACCCGCGCGTCGGTCACCGGATCCATCACCCGCTTGTTCGCTCGCTGGATCACGACAGGCAGCAGGAGCCACCATGCTGAAGACATTACGAGCAACCGCACTTGTGGTCCTTGTTTGCTCGACGCCCTCATGGGTGCTCGCCGCGGACTTCGACGGCAGCAAACCGCTCTTGTGCGCCACCATCGACGCGCACTTCTGCGATGTCGGCGAGGTTTGCTATCGAACGCTGCCGGGCGTACTCGGTGCACCGCAATTCATCCGTATCAATTTCGCGAAGAAACTCGTTGCTGGGCCGCAGCGCACCACCGAGATTCGCTTTATGGAATCAGGCGAAGGCCAACTGCTTCTTGAGGGTACGGAATTGGGCTACGCGTGGGGTATTGCTCTGGACACGAAGACGGGCGCCATATCGACAACGCTTGTCAGCCACGAAAACGTGTTTGTACTGTTCGGCGCGTGCACGCCGTCCTAGTTTATTCGTGGGAACGGGTCCAGCTCTGTCTGGTTGAGAAAATGCGAAATACGGCTGCAACGCCGAAGCAACGCACGACCGTCCCGTCGCGATCCTCCTGGTCCCTGCCCCGCATTGCCCGGCTGCTCTGCTCGCCGGGTCTCGCTGTTGCGATGGCAGCAGTCACAGGCTCGCTTCATGCAACATACGATCGTTGCGCTGAGTCCCTATCGGGCGTGCTCCAATATGAACAGTAACGAGATCCGGGAGCAACGGAACGGTCTGGTAATGCTGGCGATCGTTTCTCTGATCGTTGGCGCAGCCTCCGGGTTGCTGGGAACGCTCTTTCGGTTTTCGCTCGAGCGCGCGGACCAATTGCGCGATGTGCTCGTTACCTGGGCCCGCTCCGAGCACGCTATCGGTCTGGTCATTGTGCTGCTGGCCGCATCGGCGTCGACTGCGCTCGCCGCGTGGCTTGTCGGGCGTTTCGCGCCAGAGGCGAGCGGCAGCGGCATCCCACAGGTCGAAGCCATCCTCAATGGCGACCTTCCGCCCGCGCGGCTGTCGCTCATTCCGGTGAAGTTCATCGGCGGGGTGCTCGCGATCGGCGCTGGACTCGCGCTGGGACGTGAGGGTCCCAGCGTGCATATGGGAGCGGCCATCGCGCATGTGCTCGGCAAGAGCTTTCGCCGCAACTCACACGACTGCATGGTCTTGATGGCAGCAGGCGCCGGAGCGGGACTTGCCACGGCATTCGATGCGCCCATAGCCGGCGCTGTATTCGTTCTGGAAGAACTGACGCGGCGATTCGACACCCGCACTGCCGTCGCAGCGCTGGGCGCGTCCGCCAGCGCCATCGCGGTGGCTCGCCTGGTGCATGGCGGCGGCGCGGAATTTCAACTCGCTGTGCAACCGCTCCTTGGGTTCGGCACGCTTCCAGCACACCTCCTGCTTGGCGTGATCGCAGGGCTGCTGGGTGTTGCCTATTGCCGCACGATACTCTGGGTGCTCGCTGTGTCCGACCAGCTTGCGGGCTGTCCGAAGACAGCGCGGGCCGCGGTTGTCGGCGCCGCAGTTGGAGTGCTCGCGTGGTACGTACCGGACATGGTCGGCGGCGGCGATTTAATCACGCAAAGAGTGCTTGCTAACACGGGCGCGCTTTCCGCCATCGGGCTCTTGTTTTTGGTGCGCTTCGGTCTCGGCGCCGTGTCATACGCAGCGGGTACGCCGGGTGGTCTGTTTGCGCCGATGCTCGTGCTGGGCGCGCAAACGGGCCTCGTCTTCGGGAGGATCTGCATTGACTGGTTCCCGGGCGTCGCCGCTTATCCCAGCGCGTTTGCCGCGGTGGGCATGGCAGCGTTCTTCACGGCGGTGGTGCGCGCGCCAATAACAGGCATTGTTCTGGTGACGGAGTTGACGGGCAGTTTCACCTTGCTTTTGCCGATGCTGGCGGCGTGCTTCACAGCAATGATTGTCCCAATCATGCTGGGCTGCCCGCCGATTTATGATTCGCTCGCTCGCCGTCAATCGGGCAGTGGCCGGAGTGCGGAGAAATGAAGGTTCTGAAAACCGGTTTTCCCGTGGCAACCACCGCCTACGTTCGTCCCTTCTCCCGGCCAAATTCCGCTCTTCGCCCGCCCCCGAGAAAGTTCTCGGGATCGAGCTTCCCAAAAATTTCGATCAGGCATGCAACAACACCCGTCCATCCCGTTTGATGACTGGCGCCGATGCCGGCGCCATTGTCGCCATGAAAGTATTCGTAGAACAGCAAACTATCCCGCCAGTAGGGATCCTTCTGGAATTTTTCAGATTCGC
>NZ_JAQGMM010000245.1 GCF_028292365.1 Caballeronia sp. | reverse complement strand
ATCTGATCTTCGGGGGCGCGATCGTCATCATGTATTTCGCGATTGCCTATGACCTCTGGCCGCATCTTACTGGCCGCGCGATGACGCACTTGAAGTTGATGCGCCAGCAGTTGTGGCTGTGGTTCATCGGCATGATCGTGCTGACGTTTCCTTGGCATTTTGCCGGCATTCTCGGTATGCCGCGACGCATGGCCTTTTTCGATTACACCGACCCGGAGATTGCCGAGCAGGCTCTATCGGTGATCATCTCGACTATTGGCGGCGTGATTTTGGTCATCTCGGCAGTGTTGTTTTTCATTGTGCTGATTCGCAACCATCGTGGACCGCGGAGTGTGATTGCAGAGTACAAGTTCAGCACGGCGGTGCATGAATCGAAGACCATCCCGGTTGCGTTGAACAGCTTTGGCCTGTGGCTTGCGCTGATGATCGGCCTGACGCTTTTCAACTATGGTTATCCGGTTGCTTCGCTGTTGTTCCGCTCCGATACATCCGTCCCCGCGATACAGATTGGAGGGCCGCAGCGATGAGCGAAGAACGCCTGTTCTCGTTACGCAACCGGTGGTTCACGGTCACGGTTGGCGGCATGCTTGGCATGGTCGTGTTTTCGGTGGCCGTGGGTTTCATATGGCTGCCTTCGGCGCAAAGCGATCAGCCGTTCCAGGGCGTGTGGAATGCGATCTGCAGCGCGGCGGGCGTACCGCAGCAATGGTTGCGCGTTTCGTCGGCCACGCCGGCGCCGCTGGTGCAAACCAGCGCAGTCGTCATGACGCCGCAACTGCTACCAGCGTCCAGCAGCACGTCGATTGGCCGTGGCGCGACCTTGTCCATGCGCTGCACCATGTGTCATGGTGTGCGGGGTATGAGTGACGCCAACTCGCCGAACCTCGCGGGCCAGTATGCTTCCGTGATCTACAAGCAGTTGCTCGACTTCCAGTCTGGAGCGCGTCGCAATGCGGTGATGTCGCCCATGGTCTCGAACCTGAGCGATCAGGACATGCGCGATCTCTCCGCTTATTACGCGTATTTGCCTAGGCCGGTGGCGTTGAGGTCCGATGCGGCGCCGAATGTGCCTGTGCCGGATATTGTGTCTGGCGGGGCGCCGATGCGAAACATTGCTTCCTGTGCGTCGTGCCATGGTGGTATCGATCACAAGGTGGGGAGTCCGTGGCTCGAGGGAATGCCCGCTGCCTATACTCGGGCGCAATTGCAGGCGTTCGCGAACGACACACGCCATAACGATATCAACGAGCAGATGCGAAATATTGCGCGGAATATGACGCCGGCGGAAATTGACGCGGCCGCTGCTTACTACGCCGGGGCGCAACCATGAGCCAAAGTTGTGAAATGAGCTGATTGGTTTTCGAAACCACGGCAACCACGATAGGACTCACCCGGCTTACGCCATCTTCAGCAACCGCATCCTGATCTTCTTCATGGCGATCCCGATGTCGTCCGACTCGATCCCGCCATAGCCGAAGATCAACCCTTCGTGCGTAGGCCGATTCATATAGAACCCCGAGATCCCATACAAACCGATGGACGGATCGAGCGCGCCACCGGTCAGGTGCTTTTCCTTCAACGACCCTTTCAACCGCGCAGTCATATGAATTCCCGCTGCGGGAATCCGCGGCTCGAACCATTCGGCGAGTTCGTTCTGCAGTGACGAAACAAGCGTTCTCCGACGATCCTCGTAGTGCTTGTGCATGCGTCGCAAATGCTTGGCGAAATCACCATCGAGCATGAACTTGGCTAGTGCCGCTTGCGTCAGCGAGCAGCTATGCCAGTCGCTTATCTGCTTGGCTTTCTGTATGGCCTCATTCAGCGACGCCGGCGGCACGACGTAACCCACCCGCAACTCGGGAAAGATCGTCTTCGAGAACGTGCCGACATAAGCCACCAGGCCGGCACGGTCGAGACTCTTCAAAGGTTCCACCGGCCGGCCTTCGAAGCGGAACTCGCCGTCATAGTCGTCTTCAATAATGACCGCGCCCTGACGCTGCGCCCACTCGAGCAGCGCCACGCGACGCTCGAGACTCATCGGCATGCCGAGTGGAAACTGATGCGACGGCGTCACATAGACAAGCCGTGCTTTCCTGGGCAATTGCTCGACGATCAAACCCTGGTCGTCGACAGACACGCCGATTATCTTTGCGCCGGCCGCCGCGAACGCAGCACGCGCGGGTGGATATCCCGGTTCCTCGACCGCGACCACATCGCCGGGACGCAGCACTACGCGTGCGATCAGATCGATTGCCTGTTGTGCGCCGTGCGTGACAATCACGTCCTGCCAGTTGCTTGCGACGGCGCGGCTAAAGGCCAGGTAACGCGATACAGCGAGGCGCAGTTCCTGTTCGCCGGCCGGGTCGCGATATTGCCCGCGTCCACGTGCCTGCAATCGCACTGCGTGATTGATGCAGCGACGCCAGGTGTCAAAGGGGAACAAGCGCTTGTCGGTCACGCCGCCCAAAAAATCAAACGGGTAGGGAACGTCGTGCCTGGGCATTGAAAGCTGAACGGGCATCGATGACCAGATCGCTTGCATCCTTGCCTGATGCTTCATTGAATCAGCGGGATGCGTTGGCACGCGGATCAATCCTTCAGCGACAAACGTGCCGTCGCCAGGACGCGACCGCAGATAGCCTTCGCTGATAAGGCGTTCGAAGACATCGAGCGTTGTCTTGCGCGAGACGCCGAGTTGCGTGGCGAGATCGCGCGTGGAGGGCAGGCGTTCACCGGCTACCAGCCGCCCCTCAACAATACCGCTGCGCAACTGCCGGTAAATCTGTCCGCTCAGGTCGTCGCGACCGTGAAGGGTGACGTGAATTTCCATCGCACCGGCATCCTAGAAGGCGATCGATTGACAGATTCTGACATGCCAGTAAGCCCCGTGACCTCAAGCCCGTAAATCTTGATTCTTACGATTTCATTGCGTCGTCATCAGTCTCGATAAATCTATCTTGACAGTATCTGACATGTCAAATAATATGCCGTTCATCAACGGAGGCAGCGATGAACCACTACAGCAAGCAAAATTTTCGTCTGACTGAAAGTATCGGTTTCTTGATCGCCAAGGCGCGCAACATCCTGACAGTCGAGATGGATGCAGTCCTGAAGGACCTGGATATCTCTAGCCAGCAGATGGGTATCCTGATGTCGCTCAAACTCGGTTTGGCTGCAACGCCATTCGAGTTGTCGAAGGCGCTGGGAATTGATACCGGCCTGATGACGCGCATGCTGGACAAGCTGGAAACGAAAGACCTGCTGCAACGCTCGCGCAGCCTTGAAGATCGCCGTGTAGTGGATCTGGCGCTGACGAAAAAGGGTGAGGCTGTTGCAGGCCAGATTCCGGGAGTCGCACCGGATGTGTTGAACGCGCACCTGAAGAATTTCAGCAAGGCCGAGTTCGAGGAATTGCGCCGGCTGCTTCGTAAATTTCTCGACGAGTAGGTTGGTTGCATAAATTAGCTGAATAAACGAGTCGCGAATAAGCCGGCCGTTTTTTTTGTCCAATTATCTGACAGGTCAGAAAATGAAATCGCAGTTAAATCAGAAACCGATCGGTTCAAGCATGTTGACGGCGAGCGTATCAGTGATGCTTGCCGCGGTGCTGTCGGCGTGCGCGAACTATGCGGGCATTCACGGCGACCAGCAAATGGCCCAGCCTCAATCGTACGAGACGACACAAAGCATCCCGTCGGAGAGCGGTCATTGGCCGGCGGCCGGTTGGGCCGATCAATTCGGTGACGCCCAGTTGAAAGCGTTGATTGCTGAAGCATTGAAGAACAGTCCCTCTCTCGATCAAGCACGTGCCCGGGTTGCTTCGGCCAATGCCTATAGTGAAACGGCCAGGGCCAACACCATGCCGAAGGTCGGCGCGGACTATTCGATGACCCGCCAGCAATATTCGGGCACCGCGCTCGTGCCGCCACCTTACGCGGGGTCGTGGCAGACCGAAAACAAGCTGCTTGCGTCCGCTTCGTACGACCTCGACCTGTGGGGCAAGAATCGTGAAGCGCTGAAGGCGGCGGTGTCGCAAACGCAGGCAAGCGAAGCCGATGCTGAAGTCGTGAAGCTGACGCTGACTACGTCGATTGCCCGCGCTTATAACCAGCTTGCGCGGCTTTACGACCAGCGCGATATCGCCGCCAAGGAAGTTGCGCAACGCGATCAGATCGAACGCATTGCAGCGGGCCGGATCGCGACCGGGCTGGACACCGAAGTAGAGCGCGAGACGGCGCAGGCAAACGTCGCGACCAGTCATGCATCGTTGACTGCGCTCGATGGCCAGATTCTCACGACCCGCTATCAGATTGCCGCGTTGCTTGGCGCAGGACCGGATCGCGGCTTGACGATTCAACGCCCAGCGCTCGCCCTGGGGGATCAGGTGCTGCTCCCCGACAACCTGCCGGCCGATCTCGTCAGCCGCCGCCCCGACCTGGTTGCCGCGCGCTGGCGTGTGGACGCCCTCACGCATGATGTGAAGGAAGCGAAGGCTGAGTTTTATCCGGACATCAATCTGAGTGCATCGATTGGCCTGGATGCATTCGGCTTTGGCCGCTTGCTGACAGCCGCGAGCCGGACCGCAACGGCCGGTCCGGCGATCCACTTGCCAATCTTCGATGCCGGCGCATTGCGCGCCCAGCTCAAAGGCCGCTACGCCGATTTCGATTACGCGGTAGCGACTTATAACCAGACGCTTGTCACCGCGCTGAGCGATGTCGCGACGCAACTCGCGCAGATCCGCTCGACGGATGCACAACTCGTCGATGCAGAAACCGCGCAGGAAGCCGCGCATCGCGCCGATGAACTTGCGATTGTCCAGTACAAGGGCGGCCTCACGAATCAACTGACCGTGCTCAACGCCGACATGAACGCATTGTCGGCGGACCAGGCCGTCGTCGATCTGAAAATGAACCGTCGTGACCAGCAGATCGCGCTGGCCGCGGCACTAGGCGGCGGCTATATCGACACCGACACCTCTTCGTCTTCACAAACTGTTGCCGCTCGCTGAGCCGGCATTCAACGGACCCATCAGGAGAACTTGCAATGAGCGACACGATCCAGTCCGACCGTGCGACGGCGGATTCAAACAAAGTGGTCAAGGGTCCCTTGCCGCAAGAGGCCGCACCGCGCACGAAACGCAAGCTGCTGCTGTCCTTGCTCGGCGCGGCAATCGTCATCTCGTCCGCCGGCTACGGTGCGTACTACTACACCGATGCGCGCTTCTACCAGTCAACCGATGACGCCTACGTCAGCGGCAATCTCGTGCAACTCACGCCGCAAGTCAGCGGCACGGTTGTCGCGGTGAACGCCGATGATACGCAGATCGTCAAGATCGGCGATCCGGTCGTGACGCTGGACTCAGCCGATGCAAAAGTTGCGCTCGGCAATGCGGAAGCGACGCTTGGCCAGACCGTTCGGCAAGTGAGCAGCCTCTACGTGAACAACGACTTTTATGCGGCGAGCATCGCGCAACGCGAGTCGGACCTCGCCCGCGCCAACTCGGATCTGCAACGCCGCCAGGCTGTGGAGAACACCGGGGCGGTATCGGCGGAAGACGTGTCGCATGCGCGCGATGCCGTCAAAAGCGCACAAGCTTCGCTTGACGCCATCCGCCAGCAAGCTGAAGCGAACCACGTGCTCACCGACCGCACTTCTATCGAACAACACCCGAACGTGCAGGCCGCTGCAAGCAAGCTGCGAGATGCTTACCTGAGTTATGCCCGTAACACCTTGCCCGCGCCGGTGACAGGTTACGTCGCGCGTCGTTCGGTGCAGGTCGGGCAGCGTGTTGCGCCGGGTACGCCGCTGATGGCGATCGTGCCGCTCGACGGTGTCTGGGTCGACGCCAACTTCAAGGAAGGGCAACTGCGGCACATGCGCATCGGTCAGCCAGTTACATTGACGGCCGATGTGTATGGTTCGAGCGTCAAGTATCACGGCCGCGTGGTGGGTTTTTCCGCTGGCACGGGCAGCGCGTTTGCCGTGCTGCCTGCACAGAACGCAACAGGCAACTGGATCAAGGTCGTGCAACGCTTGCCCGCACGGATCCAGCTTGACCCGCGAGAGCTTGAACAGCATCCGCTGCGCATCGGCTTGTCGATGGACGTTGAAGTCGAAACGCGCGACGAATCCGGTACGCAACTGGCCGCTGCAACCAACACGTCGTATCGGACCGATGTATTCGCGCAATACGGCGAACAGGCCAATGCGGAGATCGCCAAGGTGATCGCCGACAACATGCCGATAGAACCAATCGCGGTTCCCAGGACAGTGGCAAAGCGCAATCAGGCCCAATTTCATCGCGCCGGCTAACGCCATTTTTTTAATCAATTATCTGACAAGTCAGATTAAATGTGTCGTTGGGAGCCACCATGAATACGTCGTCTCAATCCGGCGCGCTCGCGCCACTTACTGGCGGGAAACTGGCGCTTGCCACGCTTGCCGTCGCACTTGCCACATTCATGAACGTGCTGGATTCATCGATTGCGAATGTTGCTATCCCGACCATCTCGGGCAACATGGGCGTCTCCGTCGATGAAGGCACATGGGTCATTACCCTGTTCGCCGCGGCCAACGCTATTTCAATCCCGCTGACTGGCTGGCTCACGCAACGGGTCGGTCAAGTGAAGCTGTTCGTGTGGGCGATCCTGTTGTTCGTGATGTCGTCATGGTTGTGCGGTATTGCGCCGAACCTTCCCGTGCTGCTTGCCGCGCGGATCTTGCAAGGCGCGGTCGCCGGCCCTCTGATCCCGTTGTCGCAAGCCATCCTGCTCGGTTCGTATCCGAAGGAAAAGAGCTCGCACGCGCTGGCGTTGTGGGCCATGACCGCGACCGTAGGCCCGATAGTCGGACCGGCACTGGGCGGCTGGATCACCGATAGCTATTCGTGGTCCTGGATCTTCTATATCAACATTCCGGTGGGCCTGTTTGCAGCCGGCGTGACATGGGCGATCTACCGGACGCGCGAAACGCCGGTCAAGCGAATCCCTATCGACAAAGTGGGCCTGATCTCGTTGATCGCGTGGGTCGGTTCGTTGCAGATCATGCTCGATAAAGGCAAGGACCTTGACTGGTTCACCTCGCCGGTAATTGTCGCGTTGGGACTCTTTGCGTTGATCAGCTTTGTATTTTTCATGGTCTGGGAGTTGACCGAAAAAAACCCGATCATCAATCTCCGGCTCTTCATGGGACGTAATTTCCTGGGTGGAACCGTCGCGATTTCAGTCGCGTATGCCGTCTTCTTTTCGAACCTCGTGATCTTGCCGCAGTGGATGCAGCAGTACCTGAATTATCGTTCTGTTGATGCCGGTCTTGCGACCGCGCCGCTGGGTATCT
This sequence comes from Caballeronia sp., assembly GCF_028292365.1. Taxonomy (GTDB): domain Bacteria; phylum Pseudomonadota; class Gammaproteobacteria; order Burkholderiales; family Burkholderiaceae; genus Caballeronia. Next base: position 10,530 of record NZ_JAQGMM010000245.1, on the reverse strand, counting down.
TTGCTGTGCTGCTTGCGCCGGTGATGGCCAAGATCATGCCGAAGAGCGATGCGCGCGTGCTTGCCACGTTAGCGTTCGTTGGTTTTGCCGGCGTGTTTTTCATGCGTTCGTTTTACACAACTGGCGTCGATACCTGGACCCTCGTCGTTCCTACCTTATTGCAAGGCGTTCCTACCGCACTGTTTTTCGTGCCGCTGACGGCGATCATTTTGTCCGGCTTGCCCGCCGACAAAATACCCGCCGCGGCAGGGCTGTCAAATTTCACACGGGTCTTTGCGGGTGCCGTTGGAACGTCGCTCGTGAGCACCGGCTGGAACGATCGGACGATCCTGCATCATGCTCAACTGGCTGAACAAACGAGCGTCAATAATCCGAACTTCGTCGCGAGTATCAATGCGTTGCAGAGCACACTTGGAGGAAGTGCGTCGCAAGCAATGGCGTTCTTCGAATCGTCGCTCAACGCGCAGGCTGCCATGCTTGGACTGAACGATATCTTCTGGCTTTCGGCGGTCATTTTCATCGCGATCATCCCGCTTATCTGGATCACCAAGCCGAGCAAGGACGGTGCCGCAGCGGCTGCGGGAGCGGGCGGACACTAGGTTTCAAATCATTCTAATAAAGTTAGCAAAAACAACGATAATCTCGATGTGCATGGCGGCAGCATGAGGGATTAATCCCCTTATAAAGGGGACATGCTTCAATTGACACGAGCAAAAAACGTAGTCAAAATAACGTTAATAAAACATAGACGCAATCGCTCGCACATCAAATCTGCGAGCGATTGTTTGCTCGTTCAGGCAGTACCTGAGGATTCGAGTAATGGAGACGTATTACCTTGCCATCGACGTTGGCACGGGCAGCGCCCGCGCTGCCCTGATCAATACGCACGGCGTGATAGTGAGCATTGCGGCGCGCGAACATGAGCAGATCGTGCCACGCTACGGCTGGTCCGAACAGCGTCCGACCGACTGGTGGCTGGGCGTAGCCGGTGCGATTAAAGAAGTCCTTGGCAGCACTCCCCATGCAGCGGAAAACATCGCGGCTATCTGCGCATGTGGCCAGATGCACGGCACGGTACTTATCGATTCGGACGGTCAGCTCACTCGCGAAACCGCGCCGCTGTGGAACGACAAACGCACGCTTGCTCAAGTGGCTGCCTTTCGTGCGAGTCAGCCTGCTGGATCGTATCTGCCGTTGACGGCCAATCCGGCAACACCCGCATGGCCCGGTTTCAAATTGCAATGGCTCAAGCAGAACGAGCCCGACGCATACGCGCGTGCTGCAACGGTGTTCATGCCGAAGGACTACATCAATTTCCGGCTGACAGGCGAGCGCGCCTGGGACTGGAGCGACGCATCCACAAGCTTCCTGATGGACCCTGAAACGCGCTCATGGTCCCAGCCCATGCTCGATAAGCTTGGTCTCGATGGCAGCAAGCTTCCACCCATCCGCTCGCCGCAAGAGATCCTGGGCACGGTCACCTCCGAAGCGTCGCAGGCAACCGGCTTGCGCGAAGGAACACCCGTGCTGGTGGGCGGTGCAGACTACCCCCTTTCGATGCTCGGCTCAGGCGTATATGGACCCGGCCTTGGCTCGGATATTACCGGCACGTCGTCGATCATCACGGTGATCGCGGACACCCCCATGCTGCACCCGGAAGTCTCGAACATGATCTCGGCGGAAGGGCTCTGGGGAAGATTCATGCTGCTCGATTCTGGCGGCGATGCAGTGCGCTGGGCGCGCCGCGCATTCCACGAAAACACCTTGAGCTACGAGGCGGTTGCACAAAAAGCCGCTGATGCTCCCGTCGGTTCCGAAGGCCTTTTCTTCCTGCCTTACCTGACCGGCGAACGGCTTGGCGAACAGTCGAATTCGCGCGCCCAGTTCTTCGGTATCGGGGCGAAGCATGGGACAGCGCATCTGCATCGTGCGGTACTGGAAGGGGTGGCGTTCGGCGTGCGGCGGCATATCGGCGTGATCGAGTCGGCGGGCGTGCGCATGGAGCGGCTGGTCGCGGCTAGTGGCGGCGCCAGGGCGGCTCTCTGGCTGGAGATCAAGGCAAGCATGTATCGCACGCCTATTCTAGTGCCGGCGCAGCTCGAATGCGGCGTGATTGGCTGCGCAATTCTTGCCGCAACCGCACACGGCCAGTTCGCGCGTCTGGGCGATGCAGTCGCGGCCTTCGTTCAGTTCGAACGAGAGGTCTTGCCGGACCCGCGGGCCAGCGATACCTACGATCGGATGATGCCGATCTTCGATCGGCTCTACACGAGCTCTCAACAGTTCTACGACGACCTGGATCGTCTCGCCGAGGCTCAAGCATGACCCAAGCAATCAAAGCTGTCCTGTGGGACATGGACGGCACGCTCGCCGACAGTGAAGCGCTGCATTTGAGCACACTGGTCGCTGTGTTGGCCCAGCATGGAATAACGGCAGGCGAAGAGTTGCATGCGCCGATATTCGGCAAGACCGGCCGCGAAGTCCATGCGTTCTGCTGCGAGCGTTTTGGTATCGATTTCGACTACGAACCATGGACGATGGCAAGGGCGCGGCACTACTTGTCCGAAGCTCCGAAGATGCAGCCACGACCTGGCGCGCTCAGTGTGTATCACGCGGTGCGCGAAGCGGGAACACGGCAAGCGATTGTGTCGAATTCACCGCGCATGTTGCTTGAAGCGGGGCTTCGCGCGCTCGATTTGCAAGACCCACAACTAATCTCAATCAGCATTAACGACGTGCGCGCCGGCAAGCCCGATCCCGAGCCCTATCAGCGCGCAGCGTGGCTGCTGCACGTGAATCCCGGGGAAGCCATTGTGGTGGAAGACAGTCCGACCGGCGCCCGCGCGGCTATCGCGGCGGGCATGCGGGTGCTCGCATGGCCCGAGCATGAAAGCGCTGCTGGCACCTTTCCCGAGGGCGCGCGTATTGCGCGCTCCGAATACGAACTCGCCGATGCCCTTGGCGTTCAACTCACCCCTCGTGGTACGTGAGCAAAAGGCGACGGCCGGCATGCGGCGCGATCCGATCAAGTCATTCAAAAGCGAGACAACATCATGACAGGCGAACTCAAAGGCGCGGAAACAACCGCTTTCCGTCCCGGTCTTTTCGACGGCAAGACGGTCCTCGTATCGGGCGCAACCAGCGGCATTGGCCTTGCGATCGCGCGGGGTTTTGCCGCGTTGGGCGCACAGGTGATCGCAACCGGCAGCTCGGCCAGCAAGCTCGAAGGATTGCGCGCGGACGCCGAACTCGAAGGCATCCGCTTCGAGCAACTGGATGTCCGCGATAACGACGCCATCAAAAGTTTCGTCGCCACGCTGAGCGTGCTCGACGTGCTGGTGAATGCAGCCGGCGTAGCGCGTCCCGTTGATGAATATCGTGACGATGTCTTTCGTGAAGTGATCGACGTAAACCTCACGGCAGCCATGCGCCTCGCAATGGCCGCCCGTAGCAAGCTCGAGCACGCGCGTGGATCGATCGTCAACGTGGCGTCGATGCTGAGCTATATCGCCGACGTGGATGTACCGGCCTATTGCGCCAGCAAGACAGGCATTCTCGGCTTGACGCGTTCATTGGCTCATGCGTTTGGCCCGGCAGGGGTGCGGGTGAATGCGATTGCGCCGGGCTACCACCGCACCGACATGACACGCGCGCTTTGGGAAGTGCCGGCTAGCGCGGAGAAGATAGCGGCGCGCAGCGCGCTCAAGCGTTGGGGCGAAGTGGATGACCTGGTTGGCGCCACGTTGTTCCTGGCATCGCCGGCGTCGGCGTTCATCACAGGCGTCACCTTGCCCGTGGATGGCGGCTACGCGACCGGCGTGTGAAACGAAAAAAAGCCTTCTCTCTCGCGGAAATCCGAAAGAGAGAAGGCGATGTGCTTCTAGGAACGCTTAGGACTACCGCACTAAGCATTGCACCACTTTTTAGAACTTGTGGGTGATACCAACAATCGCTGCCAACTGGTGATTGTTGGACGAGAAGGACGATCCGCTAAAGTCTGCTACAGCCTGCTTGCCCGTCGAATCCACGCCCGAAGCGGTTTCGAAGAAGCCGATCGCGTAGAGCGACGTACGCTTGGACAACGAGTAGATGGTGCCCAGGTTGAACTGGTTGTACTTCGCGCTGCCCACGCCATCGGCGCCGCTGTTATGCGTGTAGATGTAAGCGCCAGCCACTGTAAGAGCCGGCGTGAGCGCATACTTCACGTTCAGTTCGCCGGAATTGAACGTAGCAGTGCCGCCGTTGTACTTGGTGCCGAAGCTGCCCACTGCATTGACCTGACCGAGGTTCTGGAACTGCGTGTTCGAGTACAGCAGGGCGATCGTTGCCGATCCCAGCACGTACGAACCGCCGGCCGTGATGATCTGCTGCGAACCTGCTGAAGCGTAGCCGCCGTAAATACGGCTCGGCATGTTGTTGTTCCCGCCTGCGGCCGAAGTCGGCGTCGACGAGTTGCCCTGGTTGCCGAACGTAGCGTAATACGGGTCCTTGGTGAAGTTGTAGCTAGCACCCAACTTGAGCGGGCCGTTTGCGTACGACACGGCTGCGTCAGTCACTTCGTTGCGCGAGAACTGGCCGGCCTGGCCGCCCAGGCTGTACAGGAAGCCGACCGTCAAACCGCGGTAATTCGGGCTCGTGTACTTGAGGGCGTTCTGGATGCGGTTCGACGTATCGACGTTATCGACGTCACCTGCGCGCGTGCCGTAGCCGAGGCCGGATGCAGCCCAGTCAGCGCCCGATGCGAACGAGGCGGTAGCGTCGTTACTGGCCGAGTACTGGCGACCCAGCGTCACCGTACCGTACGTATCGCTCTTCAGGCCGACGAAGGCCTTGCGGCCGAACTCCAGGCCGCCTTGACTCAACGCGCCCGTGCCGAGGGTATAGCCGTTTTCGAGGGTGAAGATTGCCTTGAGGCCGCCGCCCAGGTCTTCAGCGCCCTGCAAACCCCAGCGCGATGAATTGGCGCTGGACAGGGCATATTGCTTCGCACCCTTGACGTTGTTGTTGAAGAGAATACCGCCGTCGGCAATGCCGTACAGCGTCACGCTGCTTTGTGCGTGTGCGGTGCCGGACAATGCTCCGATAGCAAGGATGGCAGCCGTGGTCTTTTGGATTTTCATTTTGTTGTGCTTCAGTTGGGAAAAGAGGAGACATCCTATTTGATAGGGTCGTAAAGTCCCACCGATGTTTGATTGTTTGGTTATTCCGTTGCTTTCTAAAGCAACATGCTAAAAATTCATATAGCCGAAATAATTAGCATTCCAAACCGTGCAGCATGGGAGTGACCCGATCACAAGCAGGCGGATCGCGCTTTATCCATCGAGGTGTAAGGGTTTCGAAGGGTAGTGAGCGTCCGGTTCGACGAACCTTAATGTGGCCCGATTTCAATTTTGTGAAATCATATTTACCTTCGGGCTTACACGGAACATTCAATACGCATGCGTATTATTTGAACAACAATTTATTGAAAGACTCGCAATTTCGGGGAAATTCAGGCTTGCGTGGCACGCAGTTCCTTACCCAGAGCCGTAAGTGCGGGGCGAGCGCCTTATGCAAAGACCGGGAGGTCTTTGCCATTTGATGCAAGCAACGAAAGGTTTCGTTATTAGATGACGCCGGTCGAGCGCATGTCGGCCAAGCGCTTTTTCATGTCCAGCACGGCTAGCGTATGAGCGTCTCCTTTGCGCAGCGCGACGCTCGTTGAAAGGATATCGATAATGACAAGCGCGGCAAGCCGGGACGTGGTCGGTGTATAGACATCTGTATTTTCCAGCGTCTCCGCAATGACCGCGACGTCTGAGAAGCTCACAAGCGGGCTATTCGATCCGGTAATCACAATGACGCTTGCACCGCGTTCGCGGGCGGTCCGAGCGACCTCGATCAGCGAGCGGGTAGAACCGGTGTTCGAGATGGCCACCACCGCATCGCCGGGCTTGAGCATGGACGCGGCAATGAACTGCTGGTGCGAATCCTGATGCGCGACGCATGGCACGCCGAAGAGGGGAAACTTCTGCTGTGCGTCCAGCGCGACAATGCCCGACGCACCGAAGCCGAAGAACTCGATACGCTGCGCTTTCGCCAGCAAATCCACCGCTCGTCCGATAGCCGCAAAATCCAGCTTCTTGCGCGCCCAGTCGAGGCTCGTGATGGTGTAGTCGAAGATCTTGGTGGCGATGGTTTCCGGGTCATCGCCCTTGGCCAGGACCGAGTGCGTGGCAGGGGCGCCGAGCGCCAGGCTCTGCACCATGCGGATCTTGAAGTCCTTGAAGCCGCTGCAACCGAGTGTCGAACAAAAACGCAGCACGGTCGGCTCGCTGACCTGCGCGTTACGGGCAAGTTCGGCCAGGTTGATGTCGGAGATCGAAGCCAGGTTTGCAAGAATGTATTCGGCCACTTGCCGGCTGCCGCGGCGAAGGCCGGGACGCGCGCGGTCGATCAGTTCAAGGATGTTGTAATCGGGCACTCGATGTTCCTTCGTTCATTGTGCACGGGGCGCCGCAAGCGGCGCCCCGTGCTGGCGTAAGGCCTGGCTGCCAAGTGTATCGGACGGATTGGACAGGCGGCTAGCGGCGCCAAAAACGGGCCCCGCGCTGGGACAGGACAGCCGCGACAATGATCACGCCCATCACCACTTGCTGATGGTAACCCGGCACGCTGGCGAGGTTCATGATGTTGCCGATCACACCGAGAATCAACACGCCCATCAGCGTATTCACGGCGCCGCCTTTACCGCCCGCCAGACTCGCACCGCCGATCACGACCGCTGCAATCACAGTCAGTTCGTCGCCCACGCCGACGGTCGGCGCGCCGACCCCGGCGCGCGACGTCGAGATGATGCCGGCAAGCGCCGCGAGCAGCCCTGAGCTGACATAGGTGCCGAGCACATGGCGCGCGACGGGTACGCCCGAGAGGCGCACGGCTTCCTCGTTCGATCCGATCGCGCGGACCACGCGACCGGCACGGAGCCGGTTCAGTGCAATCCCCCCCATCACGAATACGAACAGCATCACGAGCGTGGGTCCTGGTACCCCAAAATACGAGTGACGGCCGAAGTCGAGCAATGCCTGACCGGGATCGTCGACGAGGATCGGCGAGCCGTTGGACACGATCATTGCCACACCTCGCGCAACGGTCATCATGGCCAGCGTGACGACAAACGGCGTGAGACGAAACCACGCGATCAACGCGCCCGATACAAAGCCGCATACGCCACCGACCAGCAGCGTGACGAGCAGGGCGGCGCTCAGGCCGTACTGGGGAATAAGCATGGCCGAGACCACGCTGCCCAGCGCGGCAATGGAGCCGACCGACAAGTCGATACCGCCGGTCAGCACGACCAGCAGCATGCCCACCGACATGATGCCGACGCCCGCGACCTGACGCGAGATGTTGGACAGATTGGCCACCGAGAAGAAATCGCTCGACACAAACGACGCGGCAATCACGAGCACAATCAGGATGGCGACCGTGTTGAACCGGCGTGCAACGGACCACCAATGTTTTGCCTGGCCGGACTGCGCCTGATGTGTCTTCTGAGTTTTCTGAGTGACAGCGCTGGGATTCATGATGCGAGTCTCCGTGTCTGGTTTAGTGAGTGAGCGCTGCTGGCGCTTCGTCCGGCGCTTGGTTCGACGCACGTTGCAAGGAGAGCGAGAGGATCTGCTCTTCGCTGAAATCGGCGGGCTGGAGTTCGCCGCGAATCTCGCCTTCGCCCATCACGAGAATGCGGTCGCACAGGCCCATCAACTCCTGGTGCTCCGATGAGATCACGAGCACCGCCTTGCCCCGTTCCGCAAGCTGGTTGATCAGCGTATAGATCTCCACCTTGGCGCCCACGTCGACACCGCGCGTAGGTTCGTCGAGGATGATCAGGTCGCCGTCCGCATGAAACCACTTCGCGAGCACGACTTTTTGCTGGTTACCGCCTGATAGCGTGGAGACATCGGCATCCATCGATCGCGCCTTGATGCGCAGTTGTTCCATCAACTTCTGAACGAACGCACGCTCGCGGCCGAAGGCGAGAAAGCCGCCCGGGCGGCTCACTGATTTAAGCGCGGCGAGCGTGGCATTGACGCGGATCGGCATCGATAAAACAGCACCCTGGCCCTTACGGTCTTCAGGGACGAAGCCGATGCCGGCCTTGACCGCTGCCATTGGCGAGCGGATCGCCAGCAGCTTTTGTTTCAATTCGATGGTGCCGGAATCGCGGGCGTCCGCACCAAAGATCAGGCGGGCGACTTCCGTGCGCCCCGAGCCGATCAGTCCACCCAACCCAACGACTTCACCAGCGCGCAGCGTGAACGACACGTTGCGGACGGCATGGCCGCGTACGAGGCCTGTGACCTTCAGCACTTCCGCGCCGAGCGTCGCGTGACGCTGCGGAAACAGCACCGAGAGCGGGCGGCCGACCATCTTGCGAATGAGTTCATCCATGTTGAGATCAGCAGGCTTGACAGTGTCCACGCGCTTGCCATCCTTGAGCACGGTAATGCGGTCCGCTATCGCAAACACCTCTTCCAGCCGATGCGAGATATACACAATGCCCACGCCGCGCGAACGCAGGTCGCGCACGATCTCGAGGAGCTTGTTGGCATCGGACGGCGCGAGCGCGGCAGTGGGTTCGTCCAGCACCAGCAGCTTGACCTGGCGGCTCAGCGCCTTGGCAATTTCAATCACCTGGCATTGCGCTGTAGACATGCTGCCGACCAACGCTGATGGGTCGATGTCAAAGCCTAGACTCGCGATCAATTCATGCGCGCGCTTGCGCAATGAACGCCAGTCGATCACGGCCGGCAACGCGCCGAGGAACACGTTTTCAGCCACTGACAAATCCGGCGCCAACGCCGTTTCCTGATGAATCACCGCAATGCCTTCTTCCATGGCCGCATGCGGATTGCGCAAGGACATCTCACGCCCTTCGACCTTGATCGTTCCGGCATCGGGTTGATGGCCGCCGCCGATAATGCGCATCAGCGTCGACTTGCCCGCGCCAATCTCACCAACGAGCGCATGGACTTCGCCGCCAAGGACATCGAAGTCGACGTCTTCAATGGCGTGAATGCCGCCGAAGCGTTTGTCGACGCCGGTAAGGGCGATAAACGGAATCATGAAGGTGTCTCCAGAATGCACGCGCACCGGCGGGGCCGGCGCGCGTTGCATGAACCCGCGAGTCTTTAGAAGATCGCTTTCGGGTTGTAGAACTTGTCGACGTTACCCTGGTTGATCACAGCGGAAGGGGTGTACGAGATCTTCGGCACGTTCGTCGATTCGCCCTTCGCCGCCTTCATGCCAATGTCCACCGCCGTGCGTGCAACGAGTGCCGGATCGTTCAACGCGGTCGCGCCGTACTTGCCTTGGCGGATCAGGTTGAGCGCTTCCTTCTGACCATCGGCGGCGGCAACCAGCGTGATGCCTTGACGATTCGCACTTTCGATTGCGCGGCGTGCGCCGAGGACCATGCTGTCGTTTTCGCCGAGCACCATGTTGATGTCCTTGTTGGCGACCAGCAAATCTTCCATCGCCTTCAGGCCGCCTTCATCCGACCAGTTGCCCCAGCCCTGACCGACGATCTGCATGTTGACCTTGCCGGTCTTCGCGAGTTGCGCTTCGACAATCCCTTCGATCACGCCGTCTCGCCTTTCCTTGCCGACCGGGTTGCCTTTCTCGCCGGATATCAGCGCGATCTTCAGCGGCTTGTCGCCCATGGTGTCGACGACCCACGAGCCAACCAGCGCACCGTTCTCGCGATTCGACGATTGCACGAGCGTCAGGTAGTTGGCCTTGGGGTCGAGCGTACTGTCGATCACGACCACTTTCACGCCGGCGGCGGTAGCCGTGTTGACCGCATTGACGAGGCCTTTGGGATCGGCCGGGTCGATGATCAGCACCTTGATGCCGCGCGTCAGCATGTCTTCCACGTCCGAGATCTGCTTGCCCATCTTGCCCTGGGCGTCGGCCGTGATCACTTCAGCACCGTTTTCTGTAGCACGTGCTTTGGCTGACTCCATGGCAGCCGAGAAGTAAGGTGCGTTGAGCACCTTCATGGAAATGCCTACTTTCATCTTGTCGGCAGCAAACGCCGGGGCCGTTGCAATTACACCTGCCACTGCCAGCGCTACACCACACATCACCTGCTTCACGAACCGCGTCATGTCTCCTCCTTTTGTTGGGGTTTGGCGGTTTAAAAAACATCAGAACTCTTGAATCAGTGCGGCAACAACTTTCCAGGATTGAGGATATTCAGTGGATCGAGTGCGACCTTGATCGCACGCATGGCGGCGAGTTCAGCGGGCGTGCGCGACAACGCCACCACCTTCAACTTCTTCGTGCCAATGCCATGTTCAGCGGATACAGAGCCGCCCATCTCGCCGGTCACGCCGTACACCACGGCCTGGACTTTGGGCGCTGTGTCGGGCGGCCAGTCGGGTTCCTGGACGACGATGTGCAGATTGCCGTCGCCAAGATGTCCGTAGATCAGGATGGTCGCGTTGGGCCAGTGTTCGCGAAGCTGCTGTTCGCATCGGTTGGCGG
>NZ_JAQGMM010000224.1 GCF_028292365.1 Caballeronia sp. | reverse complement strand
GGCACGAACAATTCCACGTTGATCACCACGCGCTGCTCGCCCTGCTTTTCGAAATCGTGCACGCCAATGTTGATGCGCACTTCGTAATTGCGCAGGAAAAGCCGCCGGCAATCGGCCAGCCGGGGATGCGAAAGTGCGGCAAGCATGGTGATGTCCTGGTGATTCAGATTCAGATTAACTTACTAAGATTGACGCACTAAACGCCGCCGCCCGGAGCGCGGCCTGTCGTCAAAAACATGATGTCGCGCGGCGACGGCACAAGATGCTGTCCGCCATCGACTACCAGCGTCGTGCCCGTCACGCCTGAAGCGTCGGCGAGGTAACAGGCGGCGGCAACCACGTCCTCCACCCGCGAAGCCCGGCCCAACGGCGTCACCTTGTGCGCGGCCTCGAACTCGGCCGGCGTCATGTCCGCCGATGGCAGCGTGAGCCCCGGCGCCAGCCCGACCACGCGCAACTTCGGCGCAAGGCCCTGAGCGAGCGCGACGGTCGCGTTTTCCAGCGCCGCCTTGGTCAGCGTGTACGACAAATAATCGGGATTCATGTTGTACAGCTTCTGGTCGAGCACGTTGATGACGCAGCCACGCCCGGTTTCACCGTCGACGGCAGCATCGGGCGTAGCGTCATACAGCGCGCGCGCCAAGGCCAGCGGCGCGCCAACGTTGATCGCCATCATCTCGAGCAGGCGCGGATAGCTGAAGTCGCGCGCCGTGTCTTCGACAAAACTCGACGCGTTGTTCACCACGCAATGCAGACCGCCTAATGCGTCGATACACGCCGGCACCAGCCGCGCCACGTCGCTTTCCACGCCAAGATCCGCGCGCAGAGCGACTGCCCGGCGGCCGAGGGCGCGTATCGACTGGACGACTTCCTGCGCTTCGCCCTCAGAACCGCCAAAATGCACGGCGACGTCCCAGCCGCGCGCGGCGAAACCGAGCGCCAGCCCGCGGCCGATGCGTTTTGCCGCGCCGGTGATCAGCACCACGCGGGCTTTCGGCGCGGAAGAATCTGGAGAAGTGGACGGAGAAACGCTCATTTACAATGCCGGAATGAATCCAAAAGCTCACGAATCCGACAGTTTACCTGTTCCCGGCCCCGACGCGCTCGCGCAGTCCGAGGCGCTGACCGAACGCATCCGCGCGGAAATTGCCTCGGCGGGCGGCTGGCTGCCGTTCAGCCGGTATATGGAACTCGCGCTTTATGCGCCCGGCCTAGGCTATTACACCGGCGGTTCGATGAAATTCGGCAAACGTGGCGACGACGGCAGCGACTTTGTCACCGCGCCGGAAATGTCACCATTGTTCTCGGCCACGCTCGCTCGGCCGGTTGCGCAGGCGCTGCGCGACAGCGGCACGCGCAATCTGATGGAATTCGGCGCGGGAACCGGAAAACTCGCCGCCGGCTTGCTGAACGCGTTGAAAGCGCTGGACGTTCCCTTCGATACCTACGCAATCGTGGATCTATCGGGCGAATTGCAGGAACGCCAACGCGCGACGATAGAAACCGACGCGCCCGAACTGGCGTCGAAGGTGAAATGGCTCAGCGCATTGCCCACTCATTTTGAAGGCGTGGTGATCGGCAACGAAGTGCTCGACGCCATGCCCGTGCGCCTGGTCGTGCGCAAACTCGGGGTGTGGCATGAGCGCGGCGTGTCGTGGACGAACAACCGTTTCGCGTTCGACGACAAACCCTTGTTAGCGGCGCTCGACGACCCGTTGCTGGCCGAAATTGATGCCACCATCGATGAAGTCAACGACGAGCCGTTCATCGAATACCTGAGCGAGACGCACGAAGCGGCGCTGGCTTTCACGCGCACCATTTGCGCGATGCTCACGCACGGCGCGGCGTTTTTCATCGATTACGGTTTTCCGCGGCGCGAGTTTTATCACGCTCAGCGCGCGCAGGGCACGCTGATGTGCCATTACCGGCATCGGTCGCACGGCGATCCGTTCTTGTATCCCGGGCTGCAGGACATCACGGCGCACGTGGAGTTTTCGGGGATCGCGGAGGCCGGCACGGACGCGGGCGCTGATCTGCTCGGCTTTACGTCGCAAGCGCGTTTCCTGATGAATGCCGGCATTACCGATGCGCTTTCCGACCTCGATCCTTCAGACGTCCGGCGCTTTCTGCCCGCGGCGAACGCGGTTCAGAAGTTGTTATCGGAGGCGGAAATGGGCGAGTTGTTCAAGGTGATTGCGTTCTCGCGCGGGATTGACGACACGCTGGCCGCGTTCTCGTCCGGCGACCGTTCACATACCTTATGACATCATGATCCGCTGGGTACTCACCACGTTCATTGCGTTGTCGATTCTCTCGGCGTGTTTGCCGTGGATGAAAAAACTCGGCATTGGCAGGTTACCCGGCGATTTCACGTTGCGCCTGTTCGGTCGGGAATATCCGTTTCCGTTCATGTCAACTATTTTGCTGTCGCTAGTGTTGTCGTTGCTGGCGCGGGCGCTTTAATTCACAACACCGCTTCTAAAGCACCGCTTCCACCGCCGCCACGCGCGCGGCGTGAACCGCGTCCTTGATCTTGCCCGGCTCGTTCGCGTACTGCTGCGCGACGGCGCCGGCATCAACTGAACGCGCCGCCACCAACGCTTCACGCAAGCGCTCAGCCTGCGGATACGGTTGCTGGCTCAAACCGAGCCGGCCGCGGGCATCGGACACACAGGCTTGTAGCGCTTCAGCAAACCGCGCGGGCTTGCGCAGCGCGTCGCAACGCTCGAATAAACGCACGAGCGCCGCCGCCCCAAACTCCATCACCCGATGAATATTGCCGTGCTCACGCGCCACCAGCAGCGCGAGATCGCGGCATTCGTTCGGCACGCGCAAGCGCTCGCACAACGGCTTCAGCAGATCGACGCTACGCCCTTCATGACCGATGTGGCGCGGCAGAATATCGTCCGGCGTGGTCGCCTTGCCGAGATCGTGAGTCAGCGCCGCGAAGCGCACCGGCAACGTATAACCGTGCGCCGCCGCGTAATCCAGGACCATCATCACGTGCACGCCGGTATCGACTTCCGGGTGATAGTCGGCGCGTTGCGGCACGCCCCACAGCGAATCCACCTCCGGCAGGATCCGCACGAGCGCGCCGCATTCGCGCAGCACGTCGAACATCCGTGACGGCGTCTTCTCCATCAAGCCACGCGACACTTCCTGCCACACACGTTCGGGCACGAGCGCATCGACTTCGCCGTCTGCGACCATGCGTTTCATCAGCGCGAGCGTTTCGTCGGCGATCGTAAAATCCGCGAACCGCGCCGCAAATCGCCCGACACGCAGAATCCGCACCGGATCTTCGATAAACGCATCACCCACATGCCGGAACACGCGCGCTTCGAGATCGGCACGGCCGTTAAACGGATCGATGACCGGCCCGGTCAGCTCGCCATCCGGACGCACTTCGCGCGCCATTGCGTTCACGGTCAGATCGCGGCGCGCGAGATCTTCTTCGAGCGTCACATCGGGTGCGTAGAAAAACTGAAAGCCGTGATATCCCGCCGATGTCTTGCGCTCAGTCCGCGCGAGCGCATATTCCTCGTGCGTTTGCGGATGCAAAAACACGGGGAAATCCTTGCCGACCGGTTTGAAACCTTGCGCCGTCATTTGCTCGGGCGTCGCGCCGACCACGACGTAATCGCGGTCCTGAACCGGCAGGCCGAGCATGTCATCGCGGATCGCGCCGCCCACGGCGTAAATGTTCATCGCTCGTTCCGTGCGCCTTCAATCCACTCTGCCACCTCAGGCAGTGCCGTGATGCGGGCGGCATAGCCAAGCGCAGTTTCGCTCAGCTTGGGCGCGTAGGAATTGAAGCGCATGACGACCGGCGCGAACATCGCGTCGGCAATACTGAACTCGCGGCCGAACAAGAACGGACCACCGTGCGCGTCGAGGCAATTGCGCCAGATCAGGTCGATCCGTTTCACGTTCGCCAGCGCGCCCGCCGTCAGCTCCAGACCGAACGCCTGGCGCTGGATATCCATTGACATCTGTTCGCGCAGATCAGCGAACCCCGCGTGCATTTCCGCACTGATACTGCGGGCGTGCGCCCTCGCGCCGGTATCGCGCGGCCACATGGCGTGCTGCGGAAACATCTCGGCCAGCGTCTCCATGATCGCGGCCGATTCCCACACGGCGTCGCCGGCATCGGTCACGAGGCAAGGCACTTTCCCCGACGGCGAATGCGCGAGGATATTGGCGCTGGAATCCGGCCGCCCGAGACGGATCATGACCTCCTCGAACGGAATGCCGAAGTGCTTAAGCACGAGCCACGGCCGCATGGACCACGACGATACATTCTTGTCACCAATAACGAGTTTCATCGCAAATATCTTGGGTTAAGGCACTGCTTAAGGAACGCCACGTTCACCGCCCGGCGGACGCGCGAAACGTATTGAAGCGCGAGCGCGACGACGAACCCGTGAGGTACATCGGCGCAATGGCTTCAATGCTCGCCGGTTCGATACCGAGTTCCGGCGCCATCGGCCCGCTGGCGACCGCAGGCGTTTTCATGGAATCGAGATTATCGCGCGACATCATGGGTTCGCCAGGCGCGAGTTCAAGCGACATCGCCTGGAGGCGGCCAAGGCTGTTGGGCAGACGAATGATCTTTGCGTTCTTGCCGATCGCCGCGCCGCTGAAGCGGACCAACTCTTCCAGCGTGTACACCGTCGGTCCGGCGAGCTCGTACACACGGCCGCTGGCGGCATCGAGATCGAGCACGTTGGCAAAGGCCTTGGCAACATCGCCGACAAAAATCGGCTGCATCTTGGCCTGCGAACACGCCAGAGGAATCACCGGAAAGACCCGCTCGAGAAACGCGAACTGATTCAGGAAATTGTCTTCGGGGCCGAACACCACGGATGGACGAAAGATCGTGGTCGCCAGATTCGATTCGCGTACGGCTTTTTCGCCGTCACCCTTCGAGCGCAGATACATGCTCGGCCCTTTCGGGTCCGCGCCAAGCGCGCTCATGTGGATCAACCGCCGCACGCCTTTCGCCTGACACGCGGCCACGATCTTGTTGGGCAACTCAACGTGCGCCTTGGCGAATTGCGGACCGTAAGGATCGCCACGCTTGCCGTGCAGAATGCCGACCAGGTTGATCACTGCATCGGCTTGGGAGACGAAGGCGGCAAGCTGGGCGGGATCGTAGACGTTGGTTTCGATCACATCCACGGGCAGCAGCGTCAGGTGCGCCGCATTCTCGCGGCGCCGCGTGGCGATGCGCACGTTCTTGCCAAGCTCGACAAGCGCATTCACCAGATGACTGCCGATAAACCCCGATCCGCCGATCAACGCAATGGTTTGATGCCGCATGTTCGCCTCCATAAGTGGCGGTTCGCGAAAGCGTCAGGGCGGCGGCGCCGCGCGTGGCTTTCGACTAACCGTATTAACCGGAAAAGCGAAACGCGCGGCGAGTCGTGTTGCAGGCCGCTTACGGCGCGATATAACCGAGCCGCGCTTTCAGCGATTGCGGACGGCCCTCGAACAGCGCCGCGTAATACACGGTGTTCGACAGCACGTTCTTGACGTAATCGCGGGTTTCGGTGAACGGAATGGTTTCAGCAAAAATCGCGCCCTCTACCGGTGCGCTGAGCGTGGAACGCCACTGCGTTGGGCGTCCCGGGCCCGCGTTGTAACCGGCGGTGGCGAGGACGGCGGAATCGTCGAACTGGTTGTAGACCATCGCCAGATAATTCGTGCCGAGCAGGATATTCGTGTCGAGGTCGTTCATCTGTTCACGCGATACCGGTCCCATGCCGATTTTCTTCGCCACGAGTTGCGCGGTGCCGGGCATCAACTGCATCAAGCCGCCCGCGCCCACTTCCGACTTCGCGTTGATGATGAAACGCGATTCCTGGCGAATCAGGCCATACGCCCATTCGATATCGAGTCCGGTGTTCTTCGACTCACGCTGAACCACATCACGATACGGCGCCAAATACCGCAACGAGAAATCGTGCTCGGTCTTGGTTTTGTCCGCGGTGTTCACCGCTCGATCGAACAATTCGATTCGCTTTGCGTACTGCGCGGCCGCGATCAATTGCCGGTCGGTCATGGTACGCAGCGGCCAGTTCCATTCACGGTTGCCTTCGAGCCGGAGGTTCATGGCGTAGAACTTCTGCGACAACGCAAAACCCGGCACCGTTGCAGCCTGGGCAATTTCAGCGTCGCTGACTTCCGTGCGCGGCGGCACCGTGATCTTCTGGCCGAGTTCTTCAGACGCCAACTGGCCGTAGAAGTTGAACTGATCCGCGATGCCCGCGAATTCCTGATTGGCCGTGGCGGTGTCGCCTGCTTGCTTCAGTGCGCGCGCGTGCCAGTAGATCCACGCGGGCTGGTTGCGCAGCGTGGGCGGCATTTGTTCGATCGACCAGCGCACCATGGTCCAGTCGCCGGCGAGCAATGCGCTGCGCGTGCGCCATTCATAGGCGGGATTCGACAACGGCGCATTCACCGAAAGGCGGTACCAGTCGACCGCGCTCGGCATGCGCTTCGCTGCGGCCTGATAAGCGATCGTGCCCCAGCCGACAGCGCGTTCCGTTGGCGTCAACGCTGGCGCGACCGAGCTGAACGATGCGGCAGCCATGGCCGGATCGTTGCGCGCCATGCGGGTGATGGCGACGAGCGCGAGTTGATGCGACGACGTGTCACGGCCTACGCCGCGTGCCAGATACAGCGGCGGAGTACTGGCGGCGGTGTCGAAGACGCTTTGATCCGGGCGCTGCTGGCCGAGTGCGTCCGCGATCTTGCTTGCCGTGTTCGTGTAGTTCTGCTCGTAGGCGAGGCGGACTTGCTGCCAGACGTCGTCGGCGGTGAATTGTTGCGAGACGGCCAGCGCGTTGATCAGGTCGACGCAACCATCGCCATACCATTTAGGATCGACGAGCAAAGCACGCGCAGCGTCCGCGACATTTTCTCCGCGCGACGCCCGCGCTTCGAGCGCGTAGCATTTCACCTGCGTGTCGTCGTTCAGTACGAAGCGCGAGTATTGGTCGAGGAAATTGCGCCAGTCGTGGCGAGCACCGAGCACGGTCAGATAATCGTTGCGCATGCGGTCGGCAATCGCCTGGCCGTCATAGCGCTGCAGGAACGCGAGCACGGGCTCGTCCGGCGCATCGACGCGTGCGTGTCCTTGCGAGTCGAAGAGTTGCGGCTTGATCGTGAAGTATTCGATATAACCCGGCGCCGGATAATTCGGAATTTGCGCGGCGAGTTGCATGGCACGGCCGACGTCATTCGAGCGCGCGGCTTCGCGTAACTGGATGAAGGTGCGGTCGTCCGACGAGAGCGAATAATCAGCTGCTGCCGGACGCACGGCGGAGGCGCTGCCGCATCCGATCAGCGTGATCGCAGCGAGCGTGGTTGCGACTGCGAGATATACTCGTTTGAGACGTTTTGACATCGTTATTTCTGGAGCGCGAAGTGATGCAAAGCATAGCATGCAACCCTCTGCTGGAAACCAAAAGCGCGCTGCGTGCGAACCTGCTCGCGACCCGCGAGGCGCAAGGCGCTCGGGCCGATCAGGACGCACGTGGTGAAGCGTTGGCGCGACGTTTGATGGAAGCGGTCGCACGCTTCCCGAATACGTCATGCATTGGTTTTTATTGGCCGGTGGCCGGGGAGTTCGACGCGCGTGATGTGCTGACTGTCTGGCTGGCACTGGATGCATCGCGGAAGGCGGCGTTGCCGGTGGTGATTGCGCCAAGGTCGCCGCTGGTTTTTCATGCGTGGCAGTCGAGCGCCGCGATGAAGAGAGGGCGGTACGGCATTCCCGTGCCGGCAGAAGAACGCGTGGTGGTGCCGGACTTGCTCGTCATCCCGTGTGTGGGTTTCGATATTGATCGATATCGGCTGGGATATGGCGGCGGGTATTACGATCGGACGTTAGCTGACTGGCCAGGTGACCGGGCGCCGGCGACCATTGGGGTAGCGTTTGAATCCGCGAAATGCGACGCCCTGCCGAGAGGGGAATTTGATCTGCCACTCGGGGCGATTGTGACGGAGTCGGCAGTCTATTGAGCCGGCAACCCTACAGCGAGGCTGCGGCCCTGGCCGCAGTATCGTAGAGACCGGAGGCATTTCGCAGCAGTTGCGCCGCTTCGCCTATCTGCTCATTGGTCAGCCCGCTCTCCTTCAACGTGCTGATCAAGCAGCTCTCCCGCACCTCCCGGTACTTCCCGCACAACTCCCGTCCTGCCGGCGTTGCGGAAAAGAACACCTCCTTGCCGACTTTTTCGCTCTTCACATAGCCCCGCGCCATCAGCTTCTTAATGGCATAGCTGGCAACGTGCGTGTCCTCTATATTGAGAACAAAGCAGATATCGGCAATCTTTTTCTTCCGGTCACGATGGCTCACATGATGCAGCAGCGATACTTCCACCGCCGTCATGTCCTTCGCGCCCGCCGCCGACATGCATCGAACCATCCAGCGGTTGAACGCATTGCCGGCCATGATCAGGCCATATTCGAACTCGGACAACTCGGCGCTCGTTTCAGAGACGAGATGCTCGGACGAAACGATCTTGGTCGGGTGACGGGGCATGGCTATTTCGACGGAAGAATATGTCGGCGAGTGTAGCGTATGGAACGAAATTTACCGCTAGGTCTAAATTCTTATTGATAATTTGTCGATAAATTATTGACAATGTACATTCCCGAGTTAGCGTCGAGACGGCTTCTCTTTCGCCTTTCGTTGAAGCGCGCGCTCGATTACCGGCAAAACCCAGCATGACACCACCCAAAATTCATCCACTCGGCGACACCGCGCTTGTTTGCGAAGCGCCCCCGCCCGCCACGATCGAATGCCAGCGCCGAATGTGGGCGCTCGCCGATGCGGCGCGCCTGTGGCCGCATGTCGTGGAAGTGGTGCCGGGCATGAACAACCTCACGCTAGTCTTCGATCCGCTCCAGGCCGATTCCGCCGACCTTGCACAACAAATGAAAAACGCGTGGGAGCAAGCAGCGGAAGTCGATGTGGGCACCGCTGAAATCGACATTCCCGTGCGTTACGGCGGCGCCAACGGACCCGATCTTGCGTCACTGGCGAAGTCGCTCGGGCTGAGTATCGATGAACTCGTGAAGCGCCATACGCAAGCCGATTACATCGTATTTTTCCTCGGTTTTCAGCCCGGCTTTGCCTACCTCGGCGGCCTCGATCCCTCGCTGCACGCGCCTCGTCATCCCAAACCGCGGCTGGAAGTACCGGCGGGGTCGGTGGGTATCGGCGGGGAGCAGACGGGTATTTATCCGGCGGTGTCGCCGGGTGGCTGGCAGTTGCTGGGACGCACGGATCTCAAACTCTTCGATCCCGCCCGCAACCCGCCCACGCTCATGCAACCCGGCGATCACGTCCGTTTTACCGCGCTGGAGGTGCTCGCATGATCGACGTCATTCGCGCCGGCATGCTCACCTCTGTGCAAGATCTTGGCCGCGCGGGGTATCGGCACCTGGGTGTCAGCTCGGGCGGCGCACTGGATGCGCTGTCGCTGGAAATCGGCAACCGGATCGTGGGCAACATGCCTGGCGCTGCCGGCATCGAACTGACGCTTGGACCCACCACCCTGCGCTTCACACGCGCCACCCGCGTGGCCATCACCGGCACGGATTTCGCTGCCACGCTGGACGACAAGCCCGTCTATTCGTGGTGGAGCCTGCCGGTCCAGGCCGGCCAGGAACTGACGCTGCGCGGCGCCAGGCACGGCATGCGCGGTTACGTGTGCGTGGCGGGCGGCATTGATGTCCTTCCCATGCTCGGCTCCCGCAGCACCGACCTCGGCGCCTGTTTCGGCGGTCTCGGTGGCCGGGCGTTGCGCGATGGCGATCGTTTGGCCACGGGCGTGCCGCAGCCGAACAAAACCGCGGTGTTTTCATCGGCGGGATCGGCCTTTGGGGTGAAAGCGCCCGCGTGGTGCAAGTTCGTTTATGTGGAAGAACCGGTGCGGCGCGGCAAACACACGCCGGGCAATTCATGGTCGCTGCCGATCCGCGTGTTGCGTGGTCCCGAATACGAGACCTTCACGCAAACGGCCCAGCGCGACTTCTGGAACGAGGAGTGGACGATCACCCCGAACAGTAACCGCATGGGGTTCCGGCTCGCCGGCACGGTCCTGGAACGCGGCGATAAAGCCGACTTGCTGTCCCACGCCGTATTGCCCGGCACGATTCAAGTCCCGCCGAACGGTCAGCCCATTGTGCTGATGGGCGATGCCCAGACCACCGGCGGCTATCCAAAAATAGGCTCGGTCATCAAGGCTGACTTGTGGAAGCTCGCGCAAGCGCGGCTCAACAGCGGTGTGCGCTTTATCGAAACAACGGTTGAAGCCGCGCGTCACGCGCTGGCGGAAGAGCGCATGTATGTGAAACAGGTCGAATCGGCTATCG
>NZ_JAQGMM010000223.1 GCF_028292365.1 Caballeronia sp. | reverse complement strand
AATCAACACTACCCAAGCTTAAATAACAAGGTGCCGCTTTAATGGCTTACCAACTCCAGTTCGGCGATCTCGGGCAGTACGCCGGCATGTTTGCGAGCGGCGCAGCAGTAACACTTGGGCTGACCGCGGTGTCCACCGTGCTCGGCCTCGCGGTCGGCATACTCGGTGCAGCAGGCAAAGGCAGCAAATATCCGGCGGTGCGCTCGTTCGTTGGCGGCTACGTGGAAGCAATCCGCAATACGCCGTTCATCGTGCAATTGTTCTTCGTCTTCTTCGGACTGCCGGCGCTGGGTATACGCATTGATGAATACGTGGCCGCCGTGCTCGCGATGACACTCAACCTCGGCGCCTATTCGGTCGAGATCATCCGCTCGGGTATCGCGGCCGTGCCGAAGGGACATCTTGAAGCGGCGGCGTCGCTTGCCATGACCCGTGGCGAGACCTTCAGGCACGTGGTCTTGCCGCAAGCCATCGCGAAAGTATTTCCGGCTCTCACCAGCCAGATCGTGATCACGATGCTCGGCTCGGCGGTGGTGTCGCAAATATCGGTCTCCGATCTGACCTACGCCGCGAGCTACATTCAGTCGCGCAACTTCCGCGCGTTCGAAACGTATTTCCTGATCACGGCAGCTTATCTCGTGATGGCGATCCTCTTGCGCTTCCTGCTCAACGAAGCAGGCAAACGCCTGTTCGCCCGCAATCTGCGAGGCGCCCGATGATCGAATTTACATTCGAACAAATTCTCACCAACCTGCTGCTCGCGGCGCGCTGGACCATCGTGCTGTCGATTGTTTCGTTCGTGGCCGGCGGTATCGTGGGCTTCGTGCTGCTCGTGATGCGCGTGTCGAGTTCGCGTGTTTTGCGGACTATCGTGAAGGTCTACATCGAGATATTCCAGGGCACGCCGCTTCTGATGCAGCTGTTCCTCGTGTTCTTCGGTTTGCCGCTGCTCGGCATCGAAGTTCAGCCGTGGATTGCTGCAACGGTAGGCCTTACGCTGTTCACCAGCGCGTATCTCGCCGAGATCTGGCGCGGCTGCGTTGAAGCCATTCCCAAGGGTCAGTGGGAAGCATCGTCCAGCCTCGCGATGAACTACTTCGAGCAACTGCGTCATGTGATTCTTCCGCAAGCCACCCGCATCGCTATCGGCCCGACGGTCGGCTTCGGCGTGCAGGCCGTGAAGGACACAGCGCTGGTCTCGATCATCGGCTTCACCGAACTCACGAAAGCCGGCACGATGATTTCGAACGCGACCTTCAGGCCATTCGTCGTCTACGGTCTCGTCGCCGTGATCTATTTCGTAATTTGTTATCCGCTTACCCGCTACGCGCGCACGCTCGAAAGGAAATGGAATGCCGCTCGTTGAAACGCAAAACCTCAAGAAGCAGTTCGGCGCGAACCAGGTCCTGAAAGGCATCGATTTTTCGGTGGAATCGGGACAGGTGGTGGCAATCATCGGACGCAGCGGCTCGGGTAAAAGCACCTTGCTGCGGACCTTGAACGGACTGGAAAGTATCGACGAAGGGTCGATCGAAATCGACGGCGAGCACATGGACGCACGTCATGCGGATCTGCGTGCATTGCGGCTGAAGGTCGGTATGGTGTTCCAGCAGTACAACCTGTTTCCGCATCTCACCGCCGGTCAGAACGTGATGCTCGCGCAGACCGTGGTCAAGAAGGTTCACAAGGCGAAGGCGCGCGCGACCGCTGAGCAAGTGCTTGAACGCGTCGGTCTCGCCGATAAATTCAACGCCTATCCCGAACAACTGTCGGGTGGACAGCAGCAGCGCGTGGCTATCGCCCGGGCGCTTGCAATGAAGCCCTCGGTCCTGCTCTGCGATGAGATCACCTCCGCACTCGACCCCGAACTGGTGGGCGAAGTATTGGCCGTTGTGGAAAGCCTCGCCGCCGATGGCATGACGCTCATCATGGTCACGCACGAGATGCGCTTTGCGCGGCGCGTGTCGAACAAGGTCGTGTTCATGCATCAGGGGCGCGTGTGGGAAAGCGGCACGCCGGAGGAGATTTTCGAGCGGCCGACGACGGTTGAATTGCAGAAGTTCATCCAATGAAATCGTAGGGTAGCAATGCCAGGATTTCTTTTAACCTCAGCACTTCATACAAGACACGCTACGAACCCATGAAGCTAACCCACCGCGAAAAAGACAAGCTGCTGATCTTCACCGCTGCGCTGCTCGCCGAACGGCGACGCGCACGCGGGCTGAAGCTGAACTATCCGGAGGCCATCGCGTTCATCTCGGCGGCGCTGATGGAAGCGGCACGTGACGGCCGTACGGTAGCTGACGTGATGCATTACGGCACCACGCTGCTTACACGCGACGACGTGATGGACGGAGTACCGGAAATGATCCCGGATATCCAGATAGAAGCCACCTTCCCCGATGGCACCAAGCTCGTGACCGTCCATCATCCGATCCCCTGAACTTGCAGCACGCTTATACAAGGAGCCGCGCATGATTCCCGGCGAATATCTGATCGACGATGGCGAGCATGAACTCAACGCGGGCCGCGAGAGGGTGTCCGTGACGGTATCGAATACCGGTGACCGGCCCGTGCAGGTCGGCTCGCATTTTCATTTCTTCGAAGTCAACACGGCGCTCACCTTCGAGCGTGACAAGGCCAGGGGCTTTCGGCTGAACATTGCGTCGGGTACGGCCGTGCGCTTCGAGCCCGGCCAGGAGCGCACGGTAGAACTCGTGGCGCTCGCAGGCGATCGCCGGGTGTACGGCTTCAACGGCCTTGTGATGGGTCCGCTTTGATTTCAACTTCAGGATTCTCGACATGACGCTACGCATCGGACGCCGCGCTTACGCGGAAATGTTCGGCCCGACCACCGGCGACCGCGTGCGTCTCGCCGATACCGACCTGCTGATCGAAGTCGAACGCGACTTCACGACCTACGGTGAGGAAGTCAAATTCGGCGGCGGCAAGGTGATTCGCGACGGTATGGGCCAGTCGCAACGCGTGCACGCCGACGTGGTGGATACAGTCGTGACGAACGCGCTGATCCTCGATCACTGGGGCATCGTGAAGGCGGATATCGGCATCAAGAACGGGCGCGTGTTTGCGATCGGCAAGGCAGGCAATCCGGATATCCAGCCGGGCGTGACGATCGCAATCGGCGCTGCGACCGAGGTCATTGCCGGTGAAGGGATGATCGTGACGGCAGGGGGTATCGACTCGCATATTCACTTCATCAGTCCGCAGCAGATTGATGAAGCGCTAGCGTCAGGCATCACGACGATGCTCGGCGGCGGCACCGGTCCAGCGACCGGCACAAACGCCACGACCTGTACGCCAGGCCCGTGGCATCTCGAACGCATGCTGCAAGCCGCCGATGGCTGGCCGGTGAATCTTGGCTTTCTCGGCAAGGGCAATGTGAGTTTGCCTGCGCCCGCGATCGAACAGATCAAGGCCGGCGCGATTGGGCTCAAGCTGCATGAAGACTGGGGCACGACGCCGGCTGCCATTGATAACTGTTTATCCGTTGCCGACGATACCGACACGCAAGTCGCCATTCACACCGACACGCTGAACGAAGCAGGTTTTGTTGAAACGACCGTGGCCGCGTTCAAGGGCCGCACGATCCACACGTATCACACCGAAGGCGCCGGCGGCGGCCACGCGCCGGACATCATCAAGGTCTGCGGTGAATCGAACGTTCTGCCTTCGTCGACGAATCCTACGCGTCCGTACACCATCAACACGCTCGATGAACACCTCGACATGCTGATGGTCTGCCATCACCTCGATCCGTCGATTGCTGAAGATATCGCGTTCGCCGAATCGCGGATTCGCCGCGAGACAATTGCCGCCGAAGACATCCTTCATGACTTGGGCGCCCTGTCCATGCTGTCATCGGATTCGCAGGCGATGGGGCGTGTGGGTGAAGTCGTCATGCGCACTTGGCAAACTGCACACAAGATGAAAACGCAGCGTGGCGCGTTGCCGGAAGACTCATCGCGTAACGACAATTTCCGCGCGAAACGCTACATCGCCAAGTACACGATCAACCCGGCCATCACGCATGGCATCGCGCATGAAGTGGGTTCCATCGAGCCGGGAAAATGGGCCGACCTCGTGTTCTGGGAACCCGCGTTCTTCGGCGTGAAGCCTGCCATGATCCTGAAAGGCGGCATGATCGCGGTCGCGCAGATGGGTGACCCGAACGCATCCATTCCAACGCCGCAACCGGTGCATTATCGTGAGATGTTCGCGACGCGCGGCGGTGCGCTGGGCAAGACATCGCTGACGTTCGTCTCGCAGATGGCGCTGGATGACGGCGTTGGCGAACGGTATGGATTGAAGAAGCAAGTGGTCGCGGTGAAGAACTGCCGGAATATCTCGAAGGCCGACATGGTTCACAATGCGTACAGGCCGTCCATTACTGTTGATCCGGAAACGTATCAGGTTGTAGCCGACGGCCAGTTGCTCACCTGCGAGCCGGCAACCGTCTTGCCAATGGCGCAGCGCTACTTCCTTTTTTGAGACTTTCATGCGCACGATCGATAAACGTATCGAAGCGAAACTTGCCGCAGCGCTGATCAAACGCGCGCCGACCTTGACCCTTGCCTTCGATGACCGCTGCAAGAGCCGGCTGGCCGCCACGCTGGATAACGGCGAGGAAATTGCGCTGGTTCTGCCGCGCGGCACGGTGCTGCGCGATGGCGACATGCTGGTCGCCGACGACGGCGGACTGGTGCGCGTGATTGCGGCGCCACAGGATGTGCTGGTTGTTCATGCTCACGATCCCATTACGCTGACGCGCGCCGCATACCATTTGGGCAATCGCCACACGCCGGTTGAAGTGGCCGCGGGACAATTGAAGCTAGAAGCTGATCCGGTGCTCGAAGACATGCTCAGGCGTCTGGGCGCGCACGTGGATCACGCGACCGCGCCGTTTCAACCGGAGACGGGTGCGTATGGCGGCGGGCACAAGCACGGCCATGACGAGACGTTTGTAGAGGACTACGCGCTCGCGCAAAAGGTCTTCGATGAACATCACGGGCACTCGCATGATCACGATCATGGGCACGACCACGGCGCGGGCCACGATCATGGCGACCATTCGCAATGCACGCATGGGCACGCGGACCATGGCGCTCATGACCACGAAGGCCACGATCACGACCATAACCACGACCACGGTCATGCGCGTCGCTGAGCTCACTGCGCTGCTGCATCTGGCATCGCCGGCATTGCCTATTGGCGCGTT
This sequence comes from Caballeronia sp., assembly GCF_028292365.1. Taxonomy (GTDB): domain Bacteria; phylum Pseudomonadota; class Gammaproteobacteria; order Burkholderiales; family Burkholderiaceae; genus Caballeronia. The sequence continues at coordinate 1,119 of NZ_JAQGMM010000223.1, read as the reverse complement.
CAGTTATTCGCAGGGCCTTGAGTCGGCGATAGAACATGGCCTGATCCACGATGGCGACAGCGCTCGCGAATGGATCACGAGCGGGCTGACCAACGTGCTTGCACGCGGCGAGTTGCCGTTCCTCGCACATCAGATAACCCGCTGGCGCGATCACGATGCAGCAGGCCTCTCCGCCGCCGATGAAGAATTCCTTGCCAGCCGCGAGTCGGCGGAATTGCGTCGCGAGACGCAGCAAATGGGCTGGTCGCTTGCCCAGTTGTGCACGCAACTCGAATGGGGCGATGCCGCGCGTTTAGCCACGTTAAACGCCATTAAACCGATTTCGCAGCCCACAGCATTTGCCTTCGCCGCCTACGCTCACGATGCCGCCACCGACGCCGCCCTCGCCGCCTACGCGTTCTCCTGGGTCGAAAACCAGGCCGCCGCCGCCCTAAAAGCGGTACCGCTGGGCCAGATCGCGGGACAGCGGATCATCGTTGCATTACGCGTTGCCATCGATACCGCTGTAGAAAAAGCGCTCGACACCTCGCCCGGCGAAATCAACACCTTCGCGCCGCAACTCGGCATTCTCTCGGCGCGCCACGAATCACAATATTCACGCCTGTTCCGCTCTTAAAACCATGAACGCACCCGTCTATTCCGCCGCTGCCCGCCGCTCCAAGAAACTGCCGCCCTTGCGCGTGGGCGTGGGAGGTCCGGTCGGCTCCGGCAAGACCACCTTGCTCGAAATGCTCTGCAAGGCGATGCGCGACAAATACGACCTCGTCGCGATCACCAACGACATCTACACTAAAGAAGACCAGCGCCTGCTCACGGTCGCGGGCGCGTTGCCGGCCGAGCGCATCATGGGCGTGGAAACGGGCGGCTGCCCGCACACGGCCATTCGCGAGGACGCGTCCATCAACCTTGAAGCCGTCGACCAGATGATCGAACGCTTCCCGGACGCGGACATCGTGTTCATTGAGTCCGGCGGTGACAATCTTGCCGCCACTTTCAGCCCGGAATTGTCGGACCTGACCATTTACGTCATCGATGTCGCCGGCGGCGAAAAAATCCCGCGCAAAGGCGGTCCGGGCATCACGAAATCGGATTTGCTGGTGATCAACAAGATCGATCTCG
>NZ_JAQGMM010000188.1 GCF_028292365.1 Caballeronia sp. | reverse complement strand
CGTGGTGCTCCGCGTGGTGATCGGCCTTCCGGCGATACCGAACGCCGTCCGTTTAAACCCCGCGATGATTCGCGCGGCCCGGGCAGCGATCGCACGCCCCGCCCATCGTTCAATGACCGCGGCGGTGACCGTGGCGCCCCGCGCGAGCGCAATCACGCGCACGATGGCAGCCCGCGCCCCGCTCCCACCGACCGCCAACGGCCCTCGGGCGACAGCCCTTACGTGGCCCGCGACACCTCCGGACGCTTCGGCGACGACCGAAAGCCCGCTGCGCGCAAGCCGGTATCGAAGCCGTCAAAACCGCGTGACGCCGACGCTCCTCCCTCACCCGCCCGCATCGCGCGCGAAAATGAAGAAGGGCTCGTGCGCTTGTCGAAGGTGATGTCGGAACTCGGCCTGTGTTCACGCCGCGAAGCCGATGAATGGATTGAAAAAGGCTGGGTTCTCGTCGACGGAGAAGTCATCGACACGCTCGGCACCAAGATTCGTCCCGACCAGAACGTTGAAATTGCACCCGCTGCGCACGCAGCCCAGATGCAGCAGGTCACCATCCTGATACACAAGCCGGTTGGCTACGTGTCGGGTCAGGCGGAAGACGGTTATCAGCCGGCTGTCACGCTGGTCAATCCGTCCAACCATTGGGCCGACGATCAGTCCGGCATCCGCTTCACGCCGCTGCATCTGCGCACGCTTGCACCGGCAGGACGCCTGGATATCGATTCGACCGGCCTGCTTGTCCTGACCCAGGATGGCCGGGTGGCGAAGCAACTGATCGGTGGCCATTCGGACGTCGATAAGGAATACCTCGTGCGCGTGAAATTCGGCGATCTCGAAGTCGATATCGAACCGCATTTCCCGCCCGAAAGTCTCGCGCTGCTGCGCCACGGCCTCTCGCTCGACGACGTGCCGCTCAAAACAGCGCAGGTCAGTTGGCAAAATGGTGAACAGTTGCGCTTTGTGTTGCGTGAAGGTAAAAAGCGCCAGATCCGCCGGATGTGCGAGCTGGTCGGGCTGGAAGTGGTTGGCCTGAAGCGGATCCGGATGGGACGCGTGACGCTCGGCGCCTTGCCGCAGGGCCAATGGCGTTATCTGGGCGCGGACGAAGCGTTCTAAAAGCAGCTTCGTTCACGCTTTCCGCGCGCTTCAAAGCGTCGCGGAAAAACGACGAAATTGTTACCAATCGATGCGAACGGCACCCCGCCGATCGCATCGATTTTTTTTGGCCAACTTTTTGGCTAAAGAAAATATGACGCATGACCGTTAGTCAGGTACACGCGCAATTTACCGCTTCGAGTCGCGTGTGCTGGGCGCAGTGCTACTGGAGAATTGCCATGTCCGTTGAGATCATTGTTCGCGAAACCAAAACCGGCCTCGAAATCGTCAGCGGCCGACGAAGACTCGATGCACTGCTCGCCGTTCGCGACGAAGTCGTCGTGACGAGCCCGGGAGTGGGTGAAGTTGTCATCGCGCGATTGCCGGACGGACGCTTGCAGGCATCGGCGAATCCGGAGCACATTGCATTGTTTCGCCAACCGGAAATGGCGTCGGGACCGAAGAAAAGCTTCGCTTGACGATGGAAGCGGCCGGGCTCCGGCGGCTTTGATTTCGTAGTGCGTTGATGATCCGGTTAAACGGTCGGATTCTGTCCGGCACGGCGGAGTGCGTCGTCAACTAATCATGCGCCGCACCAGAGCTGCAACAAGAGCCTCATCTCGCCAAACATAAGGGCCGCGATTCTTCGCGGCCCTTATTTCGTCGTATGGCTGAACAGCCTGCCAAACCAGCCGGCGCCCCCAGCCAGGCGGCGCTTTTATCGATCAATCGTCGCTTTTCGGATCGAGCCCTGGAAACAGGATCTCGGTGAAGCCGAATTTCGAGAAGTCCGTAACGCGCATGGGATAAAGCTTGCCGATCAGGTGATCGCATTCGTGCTGCACGACGCGCGCATGAAACCCTTCTGCCAGCCGTTCGATCGGTGAGCCGTACTGATCGAACCCCTGATAACGGATCATGGTGTACCGCTGCACCGCGCCACGCAGGCCCGGCACCGACAAACACCCTTCCCAGCCTTCTTCCATGTCGTGCGAAACCGGCGTGATGATCGGGTTGATCAGCACCGTTTCCGGTACCGGTTCGGCCTCCGGATAACGCTCGTTTTGCGCAAAACCGAAGATCACAACCTGCAAATCCACGCCGATCTGCGGCGCGGCCAGCCCTGCACCGTTGGCATGACGCATGGTGTCGAACATGTCTTCAACAAGAGCGTGCAGCTCCGGGGTATCGAAATGGTCAACCGACTCGGCGATACGCAACAAACGCGGATCGCCCATTTTGAGGATTTCGCGAATCATGGGGTTTCTCCCTCCAAAAGCTTGCGCATACCATCTTCGTCGAGCACCGGGACACCGAGTTCCTCAGCCTTCACAAGCTTGCTGCCCGCCTCGGCCCCCGCCACCACGTAATCCGTCTTCTTCGATACCGACCCCGCCACTTTCGCGCCCGCCGCCTCCAGCATTTCCTTTGCGTCTTCGCGGGACAAATTAGGCAGCGTGCCGGTGAGCACGACCGTCTTGCCGGCAAGCACGCCCTGCGGCGCCTTCGGCGCGGGCGGGCCTTCGGGCCAGGTCACCTTGCCCGGCGCGCGCAACTGCTCGATCACCATCTGGTTATGTTCTTCGCTGAAAAAATTGTGCAGCGACTCGGCCACGACCGGGCCGACATCGTTCACTTCCAGCAATTCCTCGACGCTCGCCGCCATGATTGGATCTAGCGAGCCGAAATGCTTGGCGAGGTCCTTCGCCGTCGATTCCCCGACGTGACGAATACCGAGCGCGTACAGAAACCGCGGCAGCGTGGTTTGCTTCGCCTTTTCGAGGGAATCGAACAGATTCTGGGCGGATTTATCGGCGAAACGGTCCAGCGCGGCAAGCGTGGCCACGCCCAGATTAAACAGGTCCGCCGGCGTGCGCACGATGTTCTCATCGACCAGCTGGTCGATGATCTTCTCACCCAACCCGTCGATATCCAGCGCGCGCCGCTGCGCGAAATGCCACAACGCCTGCTTGCGTTGCGCGGGACAGATCAGGCCACCCGTGCAGCGAGCAATGGCTTCGTCGGGCAGCCTTTCGATCTTGGACCCGCAGACCGGGCACTCGGTCGGCATCACGAACTCGCGGGCATCGTCCGGACGCCGGTCGAGAATCGCGCCGACCACCTCGGGAATCACGTCGCCAGCACGCCGCACGATCACCGTGTCTCCGATACGGATGTCCTTGCGCCGCACTTCGTCCTCGTTATGCAGTGTGGCATTCGTTACCGTCGCGCCGCCGACGAACACAGGCGTAAGACGCGCGACCGGCGTGATGGCGCCCGTACGGCCGACTTGTACGTCAATTGCCAGCAACTGCGTGAGGGCTTCCTGCGCGGGAAACTTGTGCGCGAGCGCAAAGCGCGGTGCACGCGAGACGAAACCCAGCTTGTCCTGCTCGTCGCGCTGGTTGACCTTGTAGACCACGCCGTCGATGTCGTACGGCAAACCCTCGCGTTGCTCGCCTGTTTTGCGGAAGAACTCAAGCAGGCCGTCCGCACCTTGCACCACGCCGCGCTCCGCATTGACCGGCAGGCCCATTTCCTTGTACCAATCGAGCAGCGCCGAATGCGAAACCGGCATTTCCGCGCCGTCCAGCACGCCGATGCCATAAGCGAAAAACGACAACTGGCGCTGCGCGGTCATCTTGGGATCGAGTTGCCGCAAACCGCCAGCCGCCGCATTACGCGGATTCGCAAACTCACGTTGTTCAGCCTCGCGCTGGCGCGCGTTGATCTTCTCAAAATCGCGCTTGAACATGAGCACTTCGCCGCGCACATCAAGCCGCTTCGGTATGTTCTTGCCCTTGAGCTTCAGCGGGATGGAGCGGATGGTACGAACGTTCTCGGTGACCTCTTCGCCGGTCGCACCATCGCCGCGCGTAGCCGCCTGAACGAAGACACCGTTGTCATAACGCAGGGAAATGGCAAGCCCGTCGAATTTCAGTTCGCACGCGTATTCCACGGGCGAGCGCCCGAGCGCGTCGGCAACACGTTTATCGAACGCGATGATGTCTTCGTCAGCAAAACCGTTGTTCAGCGACAGCATGGGCACGTCGTGCGTCACCGGCTGGAAACCCGTTGCGACCTGACCGCCGACGCGTTGCGTGGGGGAATCGGGCGTGATCAGATCGGGCTGATCGGTCTCGATCTGCTGCAGTTCCTTGAACAGGACGTCGTATTCGGCGTCGGGCAGATCCGGCTGATCGAGAACGTAATACGCGTAGTTGGCGCGCTCGAGCTCCGTGCGCAGCCAGACGGCGCGCTCAGACGGCCGCTCGGCGCTGGCGACGGGCGCGCCATGCGCGGCGGACGCGGCGGATGCAGCTTTAGTATTAGCTTTAGAGGCGGCTTTCGGTTTGGCAGACATGCGGCGAGACAGGCTAGAAAGTTAGAAGAAACCGACCTGTTGATTGTCTCAGAGATCAGCTGATCGTGACATCGGCCGAATAGCCGATGCCGTACGAAACCGCTAACTGTCAAACAGCCGCCGCCGTATGATCTTTACTGGCTGAACAAGCGCCGCGTGGCGGGAGAGCCCGCCGGAATACCGGCCTGTTCGAGCTTCGCGTACAGCGTCATCAACTGCTTTTCAATAGCCAGCAGCGACGATTCCGGCAACGGCCGGCGCTGGTCGTCCACCACGCGCGCGCCAATGCGCTCGGAGAGCGACTTCGCGTAATCGCACATCAGACGGAACGGCAGGATGTCTTCATCGGCGACCGGTACGTCCAGCACCAGCGTGATCATCTGGCCGCCCTTGTACGTCAGGTCGTCGCGCAGGAAATTGGTATCGCCGAATAGCAGCATGAACACCGGGTTCTGCCGCGCATCGAGCTTGACGAAACGCGTGCCGTCGCGCGAGAGCAGCAGACCGTCCTGCGAGGCCACCGCTTGCACGTAGTTGGCCGACCACGGCGCGCCGTCGGAGAGAATGTTGATCGACAATTGCGCATCGCATTGAGCCGCAAATCCGTCCAGTTCACGCGCCATCCCGACCGTTTCCAGCATGTCGGGAAATTCTGGCGAACCGTCAATACCATCGGCAAAACGCTGCACACCCGTGACGAACTCTGAGAACTCCAGTTCATTCAGCGGGCCACCGCGATTGGCCAGCTGCACCGCCGCGCGCAATTCTTCATAACGCGCGCCGTTCTTGAGCAACTCCCAGGTCGTGCCGCCTTCAGGCTTGCCTTCTATATGCACGGGCTTCGCGCCCGCGCGACGCAGCTTCTGCGCGCTCGGAATCAGCTTTTCGCCCGCTATGGGGCCAAGCAAACGGATCGGCACCACGCAATCGATCCGCCGGTCCACGATAGCCGGCGGCGCCGATGAAATCGTGGTCGCCGCGGGCAAAACGGGTTCGTCATCGTCGGCCAAAATCGGCGATATGCCTGACGAATCCGGCTCCGGGAAATCACCATTCACCGAAGTGGCTTCAGCCTGGATATCGACTGCGGTATCGGCCGGCGCCACCGTGGAAAGCGGCGCACCGCCGAAGCTCGGCTCAACCCGCGTGTCCGGTGTATCGCCCTCGCCCATGGCGGGTTCACGCCGGACCGGGCGTG
>NZ_JAQGMM010000155.1 GCF_028292365.1 Caballeronia sp. | reverse complement strand
TACTGATTCTCGGCGGCACCGGCGCGGTGGGCCGCGTGGCCGCTGCCATGGCTGCATCGCTGGGCGCGCAGGTCCTGATAGCGAGCCATTCGGACATCGCCCGCGCGACCCGGGTAAGCGACGAAGTCAACCGGCGTTTCGATATCGCGACCACGGGCGTCTCGGTTCACACGCGCGATGAATTGCATCACGCGCTCGCGACCGCCGAGGTCGTGATGGCAACGGCGGTCGCGGGCGTACAGGTCATGAGCGCAGCCGACGTTGGGGTTGCAAAACACCTGCTGATCGCCGCCGATGTCAATGCGGTGCCACCCGAAGGTATCGCGGGCGTGCATGTGATGGACGACGGCAAACCGCTTGCCGGCGCGGTGCGTGAGGACGCACTTGCAATAGGGGCGCTTGCGATCGGCAACGTCAAATACCAGGTCGAACATCGCCTGTTCATGCGGATGCGCACCGGCGGCAAGCCGGTCTATCTCGGCTTTCCCGAAGCCTTCGATGAAGCTCGCGCGATCGTCGGCGGCCTCGCCTGATGCATCGTTCGTTCATGACGCCCGGCACCCGTTCAGCGCAGGCTCCTTACATCGCAGCCGTTGGTTTGTCGGCGCGCATGCTGGCGCAGTCCGCACGGCGCGCGGGCCTGAACGTAGCCGCGCTGGATATCTTCGGCGACCGCGACACGCGGCGCCATGCGCCGCTATGGTTCGATATCGGCGGCGAAAGTTTGTCGATCGACCCTCAACGTCTCTTCGATGCGCTTGAGCGTACGGCGCGGCTGCCACGCATGCTCGGCTTCGTGACCGGTAGCGGACTCGAGCCGCTGATGCAGGAATTGTGCAGTGCACTGCGATTGCCGCGCCTGATAGGGAATAGCGCCGACGCAACCGCAGCCGTGCGCGAGCCGCGCCGGTTTTTTGCGCTGCTGGATCGCCTGGGCATCGCACATCCGGAGGTGTCCTGCGCGGCTCCATTGGATCGCGCCGGCTGGCTCTTCAAACGCGCCGACGGCTGCGGCGGCACACATATAGAAGCGCTGGATACGACAGCGAACAAGCCGGCGGCTGACGGCTATTTCCAGCGCATGAGCGTAGGACGTTCGATGTCCGCCCTGTTTGTCGCCGCACGGCGAAAAGCGTTCGTCATCGGCTTTGCAGAGCAGCTCAGCCAATCCGTGGGCAACCGGCCGTTCCTGCACACCGGGTCGATCGGGCCCGCCGATGTCTCGCCGCAAATCATGGACGACGTCGCGACGGCAATCGGCGCGATCGTGGCGAACACGGGCCTCGTGGGGCTGAACAGCATCGACTTCCTGATGGACGGCGAGACCTTCCAGGTCCTCGAAATCAACGCGCGCCCTTCATCGACGATGACACTCTACGAGACCGCCACGCCCGAAGCATGGCCGCGCGGTCTGATCGCGTGCCACCTCGATGCCTGTCTCGATGGCCGCTTACCGATGCCCTGTCCGCCGGCTTCGACTCGATCAAAAGCCGGTCAGCGCGTGGTGTTCGCGCCGCGCAGCCTTATCGTCTCCGGCCCCTTCAGCGATGCCTGCCTGACCGACCCCGCGTGCCATGACGTGCCGCATCCGGGAGTACGCATCGGCGCGGGCGAGCCGGTCTGCACGCTCGTCGTCACGCAGCCCTCCACGTCCGCCGTCCGGGACGAACTCGAGCGCCGCGAAGCGCTCGTTTTGCAACGCATCGAAACCTGTCATGAGCACACTGATGCCGTCATCTCTTCTTCCGCCTGAACTCAGCGTCAACGCACTGAGCGAACGGCTCGCCAGCCGGCTCGTCGACCACGCCGCGCGGCTACGCATAGCCGTTTCGCGCACGCCCGACGGCACGGTGATCGTCGATGCGGGCATCGACGCACTGGGTGGCATTGAAGCGGGCGTGCTGATCGCGCGGCTGTGCATGGGCGGTCTCGGACGGGTTGCCGTGCGCACGAGTCTCGACGCAAATCCGCTCTGGCCGAGCATGATCGAGGTCCATACATCGTCACCCGTGCTCGCCTGCCTTGGCAGCCAGTACGCGGGGTGGAGCCTCTCGGCGACGAAGGAGCAAACCGGCGGCAAGAAGTTCTTCTCGCTCGGCTCAGGCCCGGCGCGCGCGCTGGCAGGCAAGGAAACGCTCTTCGATGAACTCGGCTATCGCGACCATCACGATCGCGGCGCGCTCGTGCTCGAAGTGGACCGTTTGCCGCCGCTAGTCGTCGTCGAAAAAATCCTGCGCGATTGCTCTTTGGCACCCGACAAACTCACGCTCGTCGTGACGCCGACACACTCTGTCGCGGGAACGGTGCAGGTCGTCGCGCGCGTGGTCGAGGTTGCACTGCACAAGACGCATGTGCTTGGCGTGGACCTCAGCGAGATCATTGAAGGCAGCGGCTCGGCGCCTTTGCCACCGCCCGCGCCCGACGCGATCCAGGCGATGGGCCGCACCAACGACGCCATTCTCTACGGCGGCCGTGTGCATCTGACAGTCAAAAGCGATGCCGTCGCGCAGCGGCTAGCGGCGGAATTGCCGTCATCGCATGCGCGTGATTACGGGCGTCCTTTCGCCGATATCTTCACATCGTTCAACTACGACTTTTATCAGATCGACCCCGCGTTGTTCGCGCCCGCCGAAGTGTGGGTCAGCAGCCTCGAAAGCGGCTTGACCTATCACGGCGGCAAGCTCGACATGGCGCTGCTCGACGCCCAATGGAGCGGCACTTCAGGCACTTCAGGCACCTCAACGCCGCAATCCGGCGGAGGGCAAACGCCATGAGCGCCGGGCTTCAGGTCGCCATCATGACCGACGAAACCGGCTGGCACACCGGGCGCCTGAAGAGAGCCTTCCTCGCGCGTAACGTGGACGCGCGCTGCGTGGATCTGGCGCAATGCCGCATAGATACCACGTGGGCGCCACACGGTCTCGCGATCCCGGGCTTCGGGCACGCACTGCCCGATGCGGTATTCGTACGCGGCATAGCGGGCGGAACATTCGAGCAGGTCACGCTGCGGCTCGGCATCTTGCACGCGCTGCGCGAATGCGGCGTGCCGGTCTACAACGACGCGCGCGCGATCGAGCGCAGCGTCGATAAATCGATGACCAGTTTCCTGCTCAACCTGCATGGCGTGCCGACGCCCGCCACGTGGGCAGGTGAATCGGCGGCCTTCGCGCAGCGGGTGCTGATGCGCGAGGCGGCCGCGAACCGCCGGGTCGTGCTCAAGCCGTTGTTCGGATCGCAGGGCAAGGGGCTGCGACGGCTGGGAGCCAACCGTCGTGACGGGTCGCTCGCACCCTTGCCGTCGTTGCGGGCATCGGGGCAAGTCGCTTATCTGCAGCGGTATGTGGAAACCGCGCGGCCGGGCTTCGACTGGCGCGTCCTCGTGATCGGCGGCCGAGCGGTCGCGGCCATGCGGCGCGTGGGCGGAAAAGGCTGGATTCACAACTTCGCGCGAGGTGCGAAATGCGAGCGCGTGCCGCTCGACCCTGTCCTTGCGGACACCGCCGAGCGGGCGACCCGCGCACTCGGCCTCGACTATGCGGGCGTCGACCTGATTCCTTCTCAGCGCGCGTCCAGCAGCAGCGACGATGAAAATCGGCCGCTGGTGCTCGAAGTTAACGGCGTGGCGGCATGGCGAGGCTTGCAATCGGTGACGGATCTCGACATAGCCGCCGCGCTCGCTGACGACCTGCTCAAGCGCAGGCTCGCTGCACACGCGCCTCTGAAGACTGGCGATGTCTTCCTATAGCGCCCTCTCCCTAGCAAAGGCAATAGCGGCTTTTTTACGGGCTTGCCGGCTCGATGTTGAGACTGCCAAGCCCGGCAATGTGAGCGTCAGCTACCCGGGCCACGGCATGACAGCGTCGCAATTCATCGCGAGCGCGGACGCCGCGGCGAACGCACTGTTCGCGCCCGGCGCGCCGGTCGGCACGCGGATTCTCGACGCGGTCAGCCGCACCCGCGAGACGGCCGGCTGCAATACCAACCTCGGCATCGTGTTGCTGGTCGCACCACTTGCCGCGGCGCTCGAGATCCACGGTGCCGACATCTGTGTCACCGCCTGGCGCACTGCAACGGAACGGGTGCTGGCCACGCTCGATCTCGACGATACCCGCGCCGCTTATCGAGCGATCGCGCTTGCGAATCCCGGCGGCCTGGGCGACGCGCCCGAACAATCGGTCCACGACTTGCCGAGCGTCGATCTCCGCACCGCGATGACACTGGCGGCCGGACGCGACAGCATCGCGCGGCAATATGCGAACGGATTTCGCGACGTGTTTGAAAGGGGCCTGGAAACCGTGCGCCGCGCTCAACGATCAGGACATTCGCAACCCGCCACGGCGATCACGCTCGACGTGTTCCTTGCGTTCCTGAGCGGCTGGCCCGATTCACACATTGTGCGCAAGCACGGCCTGCCCGTGGCGCAGAGTGTCACGCACGAGGCACGCAAGCGCCAGGACGCGATACACCGCGCGTTGGCTCGCGGCGGCCTCGCCAACGAACTGCTTGCCCTCGGCCAATGGGACGCGGAACTCAAGGCACAGGGCATCAACCCGGGCACGAGCGCGGATCTCACGGTCGCCACGATGTTCGTCGCGGGCGTCGCTGACGGCATCCCGGACGAAACCTGAGCGCACCTGAGCACGTGGTCCCACCCGACACTGCGGCGACAAGCCTGCCATTGGCACGGAACATGATAGGAACAGCCATGGTTCTCAACCGGCTCCGGGCGGCGTCAATCCACGCTGTTTGCGAGCTGACCGCCAAGCGGGCACATTCAATATCCAATCACTGGAGGAACAGCATGGCCAAAATCAACCGCGTCATGGTAGGCGAGTCGCTAGTCGGCGACGGCAACGAGGTCGCTCATATCGACTTGCTGATTGGACCGCGCGGCTCTGCTGTCGAAACCGCGTTCTGCAATGCCCTGACCAATAACAAGGACGGCTTTACGTCCCTGCTGGCGGTCGTCGCGCCTAACCTCATCACCCGTCCGAATACGGTGATGTTCAACAAGGTAACCATCAAGGGTGCGAAGCAGGCTGTCCAGATGTTCGGTCCCGCGCAGCATGCTGTTGCGCTTGCAGTTGCCGATAGCGTGGAAGACGGCACCATTCCGAAAGACGAAGCCGACGACATCTTCATTTGCGTGGGCGTGTTCATCCATTGGGAAGCTGACGACGACAAGAAAATTCAGGAGTACAACTACAAGGCAACCCGCGAAGCGATCCAGCGTGCTGTTGCTGGCGAGCCGAGTGCAGCGGACGTGGTTGCCAAGAAGGGCAGCGTCTCGCATCCGTTCGCGCCGAATTGACGCGTTGCGGGAGATTTCAGGTGG
>NZ_JAQGMM010000152.1 GCF_028292365.1 Caballeronia sp. | reverse complement strand
CGCTCTCGCAATCCGCTAGTCGTCGAATTCGAACACTGGGTCAGCCTCGCCCGTGACGTCGTGTCGGCCGGCAGCGTGTGGACTGCAATCAGCTACGTGATGCTGCCGCCGGGCTGGCGCGCGGACGGTGCAAGCGAAACAACCAAAGCGCTGCGTCAGCAAAATCTGTCCGCACGTCGCATCGCTCCAGTCGGTACGCAGGGACGGTGACGAAATCTCCCGATACGGCTCGAGTTCATATCGGCGATATTGCGCGTTCGCCAACAAGACAAGCCGCGCGGCCAACGCTTTTCTAAAAGCATAAGGGCCGGTAATCCAGCCCTTATGGAAGTCCCCATCTGTACTCATATTTTTGTTTTCTACCCGCGCCGTTTATCAACGGTCTGATTATGCAGGCAACTTCATCGACACGTGGGGGGCTGGCTCGGGCGTATCCACTCCCATCCCGGCAATAACCCGGTAGAGTTCAACGAGTGCTTTTTCCTTCTCTACATCGTGTCCACCAACAACACGGGCCATATCGGAAGAGGAAAGTTCGTCCTCCTGACGCAGGTCAACAATATGCAGTGTGTTCATTTTGATTCACCTATTAAAAGTAGTTTGGCAACAAGACCCGGAATGAAACTGAGCGGTTTTGATTGACGCTCGCTAAGCTACACCTCACGATCTGTGCCAAGCTCGCCTTCGTGCACGCGACAAGGCATAACATACTGTTTTAAATAGAAATTTTGACCTCGCCTCTTCTGTACCAACGGCTCAAGGTATGCGGCATGTGGGCTCTGTTCCAACACATGACAATGCTTTGTTGGTTATTTAAAAACACGGCGTAGTCGGCCCGGAATCAAACCAGTTGAACACGGAGTGATTCACGGGGAGGAAGCGGCCTGGTCCTGTGCAAAATGGTCAACCTATCCGCCGAAAGGTGTTGGCGACTGTCGCTTTAGCTTGCTCGTCGCCATTCGTCAGGTCTTTATGCTAATGAATGGCGGCGGTACAGGTTGACACCGCACTATCCAGCGCGCTGGAGAATGTTTCCAGGAACTCCCGTTTATCTTCCGTCAGTGCGCGCCTACACTCCGTCCGTCTTAGCGATATATGCCTATGTGCCGTGCATCCCACGGCCCTGATTTACGCGCATATATCCCATTGAATGTACGTCCACGAATAGGCGGCAAACATGAGCTTCACGAACGATGACACAAAGATTTTTTATCGCGATGCCACCGAACTGGCGCGTCTGATCCGGACCAAAGAGATCTCGCCCGTAGAAGTCATAAAGGTGCACTTGGATCGCATCGAGATGGTCAACCCGAAGGTTAATGCGGTCGTTACCTTGATGCGAGACAACGCGGTCAACGCTGCCAAAGCGGCAGAAAAAGCCGTAATGAACGGCGACGTGTTGGGCCCACTGCACGGCGTACCGTTCTCCATAAAGGATGCACTGGATACGGCTGGCGTTCTGACCCAACGCGGCTCCAAGCTCTTCGCGGGAAACGTACCCGCACAGGATGCTACCTCCGTTGCTCGATTCAAGGCCGCTGGCGGAATCCCGCTGATGAAGAGCAATCTTCCCGAATTTTCCGCGTGGACCGAAACGGACAACCTGGTCACAGGCCGCACCAACAACCCGTGGAACCTCGAACGCACCCCGGGTGGATCGTCTGGCGGGGAGTCCGCAGCGATCGCCGCCGGCATGTCGCCGATCGGCATTGGCAGTGACGTGGCGATCTCCGTGCGCGGCCCGGCTGCATTTACGGGGATTGCCGCTCTCAAGGCTACGCACGGTCGTATTCCGTACACCGGTCATTATCCCAGCGTCATTCAACGCTGGTGGCATGTTGGTCCGATGGCTCGGACAGTACGCGACGTGGCTCTCGGCTATTCGATTCTGAAAGGTCCGGACGGAGTCGATGGTTACGCTGTACATCAGAGCAATGCCGATTCCAGCGATGTCAACCTGGCGGGGCGAGCGCTAAAGGTGGGCTGGGTGTCGGACGGTGCCTTTGGACCCGTTGATCCAGAGATCACCGCTGCCGTGAAGGCCGCTGCAGGCCAGCTCTCCGACCTCGGATTCGATGTCGAAGAAGTCCGCCTCCCGTTCCTGGGCGATCCGTTGGCTACGCTGATGACAACCGTGTACGGCGAGATCGTGCCTTACATCAAGAAACTTGCCGCTGGACGCGAGAGCGACCTGCATGAAATCGGCAAGGGCATCGTTGCATTTTCAGATCCTTCCTTTAGCGACTACCTGACCGCCGAGGGCAACGCCGAAGCGCTGAGATCGGGATTTGCCGGCTTCTTCCAGAAATACGACGTACTGCTGTGCCCGGTGAATCCAATGACTGCAACGCCGCACGGCGCTCAGGAGCTCATGGTCAACGGCGAAAAGGTGTCGTGGATGCACGTCATGAGGGCCACCTCGCCGTTCAATGTGACAGGGCTCCCCGCACTCTCCGTGCCGTACGCGTTCAGTTCGGAAAGCCTCCCGATCGGCATTCAGTTGGTGTCGAAATGGCTCAACGAGGCCACGATCCTGCGCCTCGGTGCGCTCCTTGAGCGGCGCGGCGGCCTGGGTGATCGACGCCCTCCGCTCTGATCAAACCAGTCTCGCCATGAGACGGGTTTGACGCGCGTACGCAACCTTGCCGTCATTATTGCTTTAAACGCGGCAAGGCTGTGCCCTACGCAACCTGCACTCGAACAGCAGTGAGAGCTGACACAGTCGCGCGACCGATTTACCGCTTCCACGACAGGATGATTTGGATGTTTCCAATGATTCCTGGTGATTAGTTTTACTTATGATCTCCGACGATCAATGTCTCATTGTGACGTTGAAAAAAATGAGCGTCATCGCGACAACCACCGGATGTCGAAAATTGAGGTGTGAAATGAAGCAGATTCTCATTCGGAAGACGGGAGATCCCGGCGTGCTGGAAGTAGTCTCTGCGCAGTCGCCGTCGCCGCGGGCCGACGAAGTGCTCGTCGACGTCGAAGCTGCAGGCGTCAACTATGTCGATGTGTACCAGCGAAACGGAGCGGTAGATTACCAGTCCGGTTCCTTTGTGCCCGGCTTTGAAGGCGTGGGAACGATCCGTGAGGTCGGGAACTCCGTGTCATCGCTGAAAGTGGGCGCCCGGGTCGCGTGGATAAATGTTCCGGGCTCCTATTCAGAGCAGGTTGTCATGCCTGCCAACCAGGCAATCGTGATTCCCACCTCGTTCACCACTGACGAAGCACTGCTCTTTCAGGGCATCACGGCTCAATACCTGCTCGCCGAGTATCGGGCCATCAAACCCGGCGACGTTGTTCTGGTGCACGCAGCCGCCGGTGGCGTTGGCCAGTTCCTTGTTCAGTGGCTCAAACGCCTCGGTGCCGTCGTCATAGGAACGGCGTCCACCGAGGAAAAATTAGAGACCATCCGTGCGATAGGCGCTGACTACACGGTGAACTACAGCAATGGTCACTTCCTCGACGCAGTTCTCGCAATAACGAATGGGCGGGGCGTTGACGTCGCGTTTGACGCAGTGGGGGCAACGACCTTTTCCGGGACGGTAAAGGCACTGGCGGATCGCGGAATGGCTATTGCCTATGGGCAAGCGTCCGGAGTCGCCCCTGACGTCCAGATCTATCCGCTGATCCTGAAGGGCGCGCGAGTGGCCGGCGGCTCGATCTTCACGTATATCGAAGATCCGCTGGAAATGCAGCGTCGCGCGGCTGAACTGATCTGCGGCATTGAAGAAGGGTGGCTTAGCGCGCTGAAGACGACACATTTTCCGCTGCATGAGGCAAGTTCGGCTCATCGCGCTATCGAGAGCCGCGGCACGCAGGGCAAGCTCGCCCTGCTTCCATGAATTTGAACGAACCGACATGGCGCTCGTAAGCGACGAACGTCGTCGAATCGACTCGACGCTTAAGCGTTTTTCTGCCTAACGGCGCATTTGAAGATGCTTTACATGAAGGTACATGACATCACGGGTTTTCCCAAACCGGCGCGCATTCGCATCGTTCTCGCTGAAAAGGAATGGACTCTCACGTCTGCCACGGTTGGAGCCGCTGTTTGCCTATCTGAATGACAAAGCAACGACGTCGTCCGTAAGCTAAAACGGTTGCCGCGATGGAGTATCAATCGAAGAATCGGGGTATTGTGGTGGTCCGCTCCATCTGATCGCCGCTGGCAATACCCCGGTTTTCAGCGTGCGCGTCGGAATTCACTGCGGCGCGCCTCGCGCTACCGGTGGATTCTGAGCAGCGGCAACTTCACAGGAGGACGCTGTTGAACAACTTGATGGCGATCAGGGTCTTTGCCAGGGTCGTCGAGACAGGCGGCTTCACGAAAGCAGCCGATTCACTCGGCGTTCCCCTCGCGACCGTTAGCAAACTGATCCAGGATCTGGAATCCGAGTTGCGAGTCAAACTCTTGCAACGGACAACGCGCATCGTGGCGGTAACGCCGGAAGGCGCTACCTACTACGATCGCACTGTACCGATCATGCAGGCGCTGGACGAGATCAACACGTCATTTGCTGTGGAAAATGCGAATCCGGCGGGGAAGATCAAGATCGGGATCAGCGCGTCTCTGGCCACGAGCTTTGTTATACCCGCACTACCCCGGTTTCATGAACGTTACCCAAACGTTGAAGTAGACCTTTCCATTCGCGACAGCTTCAGCGACATGATTCAGGACGGCATCGACTGCGCCGTTCGTGGCGGTCCGATGTACGACGAAGCGCTCGTGGCAAGAGAAGTTGGGCGCGCGAGCTGGACGACGTGCGCCTCGTCTGACTATATAAAGCGCCGCGGGATACCGACCAGTATCGAAGACCTCGAGAGGAACCATACGCTCGTGAGATACATCTCACCGCGAACCGGGCGAATCGTGCCGTCACCGTTCGGGGTGGGCGAGCAGGCAACAGAGATTCAACCCAACTCGTTTCTGAGCGTCAACGAAGGTAATGCGCACCTCGCGGCAGGCCTGGCAGGGGTCGGCGTTATTCAGATCTTCACTTTCAAGGTTCGGCCCTTCCTAAAGTCCGGGCAACTGGTGTCGTTCCTGCATGGTTCGGAACCACCGCCGTACCCTTATCACGTCACGTATCCTCGCAACCGCTACCTCAGCCAGCGTGTGAGGATCTTTATAGACTGGCTCGTCGGGATGTTCGGCGAACTGGGCTGACGGGAGCTAATGGGAGAGGTCGCCTTCCTTGATGTAGCGCCGCGAACTCGATACGGTTTTGCGAGGTGGTCTATCTGTTCGCTTCGCCGGTCAGGGCTTCAGTGACGTGCGATCGAGACGCTCGTGCGGCAACGCGGTATGTCTTGGGTGTGTGGCCGGTTACGCGCCTGAAGGCAGTGCTGAAAGCACTTTCGGACGAATACCCGAGCGCCTGGCCGATCACGGCGATCGGGCTGTTCTCTTCGCGCAACGCCCGCTCAGCGAGGCGCATGCGCCATTCGGTGAGATAGGTCAGTGGCGCGACGCCCACGATCGTTCTGAAGTGGAAGGCGAACGTCGTGCGGGACATTGCGCACGCCTTGGCAAGCTCGTCGAGATGCCATGTGTGTGCGGGGTCGCCGTGCATCAACTGAAGGGCTGGCGCGATGCGGGGGTCACCCAGCGCCCGCAGCCATCCGGCGGGCATCGGGGCGGATGTTTTCAGATGAGCACGCAGGATCTGGATAAAGAGAAGCTGCGCGAGTTGCGCAGACGCGAGTTGCGCGCCTGGCAGGGTGGCGGTCCGTTCTTCAACAAGCTGAGTGAGCAGCCAGCGGAAAGCCGTCGCTTGCGGCGAGCTCGCCGGTACATGAATCCACGGTGGCAGGACATCCGCCAGCAGTTGCCCGCTCGCCGGATCGAGCAGGACGTGGCCGCCAATGTGGGCGAAGTCTGCACCGTCGCCCAGTTGTGCCGTATTTCCAGGGCCCGTGAACAGGCTCATGGCCTCGACCGGAACGACGTCCGGGGCACTGGCGAGCACGAAGGACCGCTTCGCCGCCAGCAGACCGACGTCTCCAGTGTCAAAGCGAACCGGCTCTGCTTCGCCTTCGATACGAACCCAGCAACAGCCCCTCACAACGGCGAAGAACTTGATCTTGTCGGGTGCGGGAAAGCGGATGGCCCATGCGCCACCTGCAGTGAAGCCACCTGTCACAAGTGATTCGGCGCTGGTGAACCTGAGGATGTCGGAGAAAGGGTCGGTGCTCATGTTCGCACTATCGCGCAAGTAAATCGCACTTTCAAGCATTCACAGTCCCGCCATCTCTGTCTAACCTGATGAACCACGCAATCAGGAAACCGGCATGAACCAAGAATGGGTACTCGTCACTGGAGGAACTGGATTTATTGCGCAGCACTGCATTCTCGCCTTGTTGCGCGAGGGCTATCGCGTGCGAACCACGGTCCGTTCGCTTGCACGGGAAGCGGAATTGAGAGGCAACCTCAAGACGGGCGGGGCCGAACCAGGTAATCGCCTGTCGTGCGTCACTGCGGATCTGGCTGACGACCATGGCTGGGCGGAAGCCGCCGCCGGATGCGCCTATGTGATGCACGGCGCGTCACCGACGCCATCGGGCGATCAAGTCCGCGAGGAGGACTGGATCAACCCAGCGGTCGACGGCAATCTGCGGGTTCTGCGCGCCGCACGGGACGCCGGGGTCAAGCGCGTGGTACTGACCTCCGCTTTTGGTGCGATCTGTGCTGGGCAACCTTCGCTGACGCGGCCGTTCGACGAGACGGACTGGAGCAATCTGACGGGTAACGTATGGCCGTACCAGAAATCGAAGACCCTTTCCGAGCGCGCGGCCTGGGACTTCATCGCGCGAGAAGGAGGCGACCTGGAGCTAACGGCCATCAATCCGACTGCTGTCCTTGGCCCTGTGCTCGGCCCCGACTATTCGCATTCCGTCCGATTGATAACGAACATGCTGAATGGCCAGCGAGGGTGCCCGAAGGTCAATTGCGGCTTTGTCGACGTGCGAGACGTGGCAGATCTGCATGTGCGAGCGATGACCGACCCTGCCGCCAAAGGAGAGCGCTTTCTCGCGACCGCTGGTGAGAGTCTGTGGCTAATCGACGTAGCGAAGGTGCTACGTTCGCGCATGGGCGCAGCGGCATGCAAGGTGCCGGCGCGTGAGCTTCCCAACTGGCTGGTGCGCCTTGCGGCGCTCAGAAACCCCGCGATGCGAGGCATTGCGACATTGCTCGGCAGGAATATGAATGCCACGAGCGAAAAGGCTGTTCGCATGCTCGGCTGGGCACCGCGTTCGAGTGAAGAGGCCATTGTCGCGACGGCCGAGAGCCTGATTCGGCTCGGCTTGCTCCAGCAGTCAAAAGAAGGCGCTTGAGGCGCCATGTTGGACGTTAAACGGCTTTAGTCATCTCGTCGCGCTGCTCCGCCCATTTTAGGAGTGCCTCCAGGGCGGGGCATATTGCCTGCCCCCAGTCGGTCAACCGATATTCCACCTTGGGCGGAACCTGGGGATAGAGCTTTCTCGCCACAATGTCATCGGCCCCGGGACGATCGGCCGTACCCGACGCCACGCGGGCATTGGCGCATGCAATGGCATCGAATAGTCGCGCTACGGCAAAGTGCCGACCGGCCTGCTGAACAGCATGAACGGCCAGGCGGCCAGGATGCGGACCATCATGGCGGGCGGGTATCCGGGATGGCTGGGCAAGCCATCTTCGGCCTTTTCTTCCGAGCGTTTGAACCGGGTACAGATCCGCATTTCCACTGGTGGCGCATCCGCTCCGAAAGGGGTGCGGAACGCTGACACCCACGGCCGCTTGTCGTCAAAGGCCATGTACATCGGCGTTGCGCAGCAATTCGCGATCATCCGTCTGGTCTTCGAGGGGGCGCTCAGCCTCATCGCCAGGAGTCGGTCTGCGCCGCGTGTGCAGGCAATGCGATCGCGCCGGAACATCATGAACTCCGTGCTGCCGTCGACGCTGGACGCAGGTCCTGAATTGGCCGTTACGGCGAGACGTTGGGCTGCCGCCTGGCAGTCGTCGCAGTAGCACGCATTGACGATAATGGGCTGACCCCAGGCGCTAATCTCGACCGCGCCACATTGACAATGCGCCACGTATGTTGGCTTTCTTGTGGTCATAGGCTCCACTCCGTGAGGCTTGCTCTCTCACACATCAGTTTGAAAGCGATGCAGTTGGCAAGACAGGCCAAAGCCGCAAGTTACGTGAATACGATGACACTTGCGGTATGGCGCGCGCCGGAGGTCTTCGGCGACGGCTGGGCGTTCCTGATCAGTCGTGAGCTCATGCCGGGCCCCCGGCGATACGAATGTCATGCAAGCTTCGCTTCACCCACGATCGTCTTCGCTTCGCCCAATCGTGTTCGAATTCAATTGGTTCACGCCAAGCTGGCTGGTTGGCGTGGAAGCACCGACCCACATTTTCTAGGCGCACTCGGCAAATGATCGCTCCTGACCGGACTGAACCGGACGACGACTGGCCCAGAGCGGACCCTCAAGAGCCAGTCACGGCTCTACAAAGCGTGTCATTCATAGAACAACATTTGCGCCGCATGATTACCTATTTCTTGCTAGAAAAAGCTTTGAACCAGGACTATGATCGGCAAACTGGGTGGCTCTAATTATGAAATTTGCGGAGGTTCCTTTGAGGGCGGAAACTAAATTTATCTTTTTCCCGGGCAACGATACTCCAAACTTAGTTCGAGCCGCAGTCGCAGTATATTGGATTGCGTTTTCAGTTTTTTTCGTCCGTATCGTTCGTGGAGTGGGTGTTCCGCCTTTTAGTACTCCCCGGGAATTGGACGCGGCGATCACGGTGTTTGGGCTGCTCTCCGTAGTTTTAATCTTCTATGCATTCACCATCATGCGGCTTTCGGCTGGAAAGCTTTGGGCAAGAAACGTTGCACTTGTTTTGACGGCATTCCTCATCATAACAACCCTCTACCATCTGTTTGCGGACGGGCTATCCTCCGAGCAGAACAACGTCGTGGGTTTAATAAGCATTGCCGCGGAAACTGTCGCCGGATTATTTTTGCTGACCTCGGAAAGTACCATCTGGTTCAGATCAAAGATTAACTAAAGCTACATATTCAAACGGGCTGGGATGGCTGCTTTGGGGCGCAACGACTGAGGCCCGTCAGCCGACCGACTGGTTCTGGCCGGTCAGGGAACCCGGTCCTTTGATCTTGCCTTGCACGCCTTGCGCGAAAAGCGGGCGCTCAGGGCGCTTTCGCTTCCGCCCGCTGCTTAACTGCGTTATCCATCGCCTGAAAGTTGCGCTGAGTTTCCTCGATGACGTCTTCCGTCAACCGGCCGACGAGCAATCCAGAGAAAGACTCTATTTGCTCAAGGCGTGTTCCGTCCGCCACTGGCGTGAGGTGGATGCAATGCGTACCATCGAAGATGCCTCGAATCCATACACTGCCTCGCCAGCATAGGTCTTGTGCTGGGCGAACGAGCAAAACAGTCGGCTTGAACACCATCGAATCCGGACCCGTGCCTAGCGTAATACGGATTATTGCTCCTTCTCTGAAGTCGCCGTCAACGCGAGTAATGAACGGATTCCAACTGCGATATGCCGCGCTGTTCGATACGACTTTCCAGACATCGGAAGGCGACCGATTGATAAGAACGTCAGCATGCGCGTTGCTGTCCTTGTGCAGAGCAAAAAGAGCGCCATACACGACCACGAGACTGAGAAGCACGCCTTTAAGCAGCAATCTCCGTACGCCCATATTCGCCCCGTCGTCCATTGCGCGTGTGTAACTGCATCTTTGAGTAAGCGGATTGTTGACGATTCGCCAGTCGTTGTCGAGGATCCGCTGAAGGCCGCTTGCGCCTGTTAGCCTTAGGTAACGTCGACGTATTGGAAATCCGCATGACTTCCGATCGTCGACGATGTAGATAACGGCGTCGAATGTCTCTTCATGGCCGCTAGGCCTGTCGTGAGCAAGCAGCACATGACCCCCATTGAATCTTCAGCGTCAGACATTCCCCTTTTGCAGCGTCACGGATCCCTAACGGCGCTACACTAAAGAGCAAGCCGCCCGTCGGAGGAAGCCATGACAGACCTTGACCCTGATACCACCTTTCGAGGGATGCCCCTCACCCCGGAGCAGGACGCGGAAGTGAGGCATTACATTAAATTGCAGACTCAGCGTGGCTTGCCTTGGGACACGTTGGAGCTAAGTGCAATGCTTAAGGACATGTTGCAGCCCCCGAGTGACGAAAACGACGAATTCGACGAGTTCGACACCTCGGCAGACGAGACAAAAGCGGCCGCCGAGCGCGCCATGGGTTCCGTCGAAGAAGAGATGGATGCTACCGAGGCGAGCGAGGAGTGGAATGCCGCGATGGAGTCAGAAATTATGAAAGGGCCCAAGCGGTAAGGCATGCTGCGCCGATACGAAGTTGCCCTCATAGTGGGGAATCGTCCTCAAGGCCCACCACAACCTGGTCTTCAGGTAAATGCGCCAGACCGTAGCCGGTGAGCGGTGGCAGCGCCCAACCGCGCGGCGAAGGCCGAGCGATAAAGAACGCTACGAACTCATTGCGCCACCATCACCGGCGCTATCTCGATCAAGGACCTGAGCCGCTCCTGGTCGACCGGTGTCGCCGGGTTGTAGACGATCATCTGAAGATCCGGTCGCCCATCGACCGCGAAGGAAGAATATTCCAGCGAGATCGGTCCGAGCACAGGGTGGCGCAAGTGCTTGACCCCTTCGCCATAGGTCTGCACCTCATTGTCCTGCCACATGGCGGCGAACTCGGGACTTGACCGGCACAGTTCATCGATGAGCGGCGCCACCTCGGCGTCGGCGCCTGCGCGGGCGGCATCAATCCGGAAGGCGCTCACCACGAAGCGGGCCACGCTTTCCCAATCGAACTGCGCAGCACGGACGCGCGGATCGCAGAAGATCATGCGCAGGATGTTGCGTTGCTTAGGCGGCAGGGAGCCGTAGTCGGTGAGCACAGCCGCAGCCGCCCGGTTCCAGGCGACCACGTCCCACGTCGCCGTCCTGACGATCGCCGGACTATAGGGCAGCGCCTCGAGAAGGCGCTGCAGTCGTGGCGTGATGGCGTCACCGCCGCGATAGCGGACTTCAGGCGGATGGCCAAGGCCGAGCAGGAACACGTGTTCGCGCTCGACCTCAGTCAGCATCAGCGCGCTCGCGATACGGTCCAGCACCTCCGCTGACGGATTACCGCCGCGCCCCTGCTCCAGCCACGTGTACCAGGCCGCACTGATATTGGCGCGCTGCGCCACCTCCTCCCGGCGCAATCCCGCCGTCCGCCGCCGGCTACCGGAAAAGCCGAAGGTCGCAGGATCGAGCTTCGTCCGCCGGTTCTTCAGATAGCTGCCGAGCCGATTGTCGTTCGCGTTTGAGCTCTCGTTCTCGTGGGACATGCGCAACCTGTTAGACGTATACCTGAATAATGCCATCACTTTAACAGGATGATTTTACCTCGTACGAGGAGGTTCCACGAAGGAACGCAGCCAGGGATTAGCGCGGAGTTTGCTAGCTCAAGGGCCTTACAAAAGTGCAGCGCTCGGGTGGCGACGCCAAACACCAAACAGAAAATCTGCCTTCACACTCGCGCCGATCCCGAGAATTGACTAACCTTGTCAAAACATCCCGCAACGGAGTCCTGGCATCGGTAAAGCGCCCGTTCGCTCTTGCCGGACTCCCTGACAAATCGAGAATATTCATCCGATGCCCACCGACATTCCAGAGCCTCAAGCTGTTTGCGATTCAATCTCCCGCAGCGCGATCTTCATGGTCGCCACGCTTAAAGACAGTCCCGACAGCGCACGCACAGTGCGCGCGTTATGCGCTGACGTCGCCGGTCTGGTTCGCGCGGTCGGCACGCGCGCGCCTACGGCCAACCTCTCGTGCGTCTGCGGTTTCGGCTCTGACGGATGGAATACGCTTTTCGGTGCGCCACGTCCCGCGAACCTTCACGCCTTCCGCGAGTTTGGCGAGGGCAAGCGCCGCGCTATTGGCACGCCGGGCGATATCCTGCTGCATATCCGCGCGGACCATATGGATCTCTGCTTTGAGCTCGCTGCCCTCTTGATGGAGCGCCTGCGCGACGCGGTCTCAGTGGTCGATGAAGTCCACGGCTTTCGCTATTTCGACCTGCGCGACATGGTGGGTTTTGTCGATGGCACGGAAAACCCGAGTGGCCGCGAAGCAGTCGAGTTCGCCCTCATTAGCGATCAGGATCCGGCATTTGCGGGTGGCAGCTACGTGATGGTGCAGAAGTACCTGCATGACATGGTGGCTTGGGAATCGCTGCCGGTCGAGGCTCAGGAACGCATTATCGGCCGCAAGAAATTGTCTGACGTCGAGCTCGCCGAAGGAGTGAAGCCCTCGTCTTCGCACAGCTCGCTGACGACTATCGAGAAGGACGGCAAGGAAGTGAAGATCCTGCGTCACAACATGGCATTCGGCCGTCCAGGCGCAGGCGAGTTTGGCACCTACTTTATTGGCTATGCGAGTTCGCCCGAACCCATTGAGCAGATGCTCGAAAACATGTTTGTCGGACGCCCTCCCGGCAACTACGACCGGCTTCTTGATTACAGCCGCGCGGTCACGGGTGGCCTGTTCTTCGTTCCGTCGGCTTCCATGCTTGAGGAGCTCGCGGATCGTGATCCGCAACCTTCAAGGAATGAAGCGGCTTCGGCTGGGTGATCGCTGGAAGCGCAAGCCGGTAGACCTCGTTCGTGTTGCTACCCCAGAAAACTTGGCCGGGCAGTCCTGCTACGTAAAGACGGAACGCTAGCGATAACTGACCGGCTGAAAACGCAACGGCTCGTTGTGTTTGTCGACGCTGTGTTACTTCGCCCCGCAAGAATGATCCCCTGCGGGGAATCCATACAAGCAGATTACCCGGACAAATATCTCATATCGGAAGCGCATTTTCACTAAGCGCGAAGTGTTGATTGCTGTCGATCAGCGAGTAACGACCGACCCGATTTCGATCACTTATTTCGATCACTTATTTCGATCACTTAATCAGCGCATTCAAAGCGATTCAGAACCCTCGGGCAAGCAGGCTTCGATGGAAGCAGCATGCGAACGCACCAGCCTTTCTTCTTCACTGCAGCAAGCTTACAAACCCGGTCAGCCATGGGTCCGCTACCGGTCCGCTCTTGTCATCTGCACGACACCTACCCCCGTCACGATGGCCATCTGGCATCGCACATTCTTGCGAAGGATTCGCTTCGACCATCGGACGAGACGTGTTGCATCAGCCAGTACCGGTTCCAGATTCGCGTGCCGCAATTGGCACGCTCAGCTAAGCCTCAGCTAAGCGACTGCGCTCGCGAGTAACTGATCTCCAGCGTCTTGTCGCCATCGAAAAAAATAGCCGCAATCGCACCAGGAGCGAGACATGCATGATGTGGCAGATTCCGACAGGTTGCAGAGCAACGGTGTGAAGTCGGTCCAGCAGTACATCGATGAACACCCGATGTGGCCCGACGGGACACACCTTGCATCGGTACCCATGACCGCGATGCAATGGCGCATCTGGGCGCTGGCCGCAGCGGGAAAGTTCTTTGAAGGATTTGTCGTTTTCATGACGGGGGTGGCACTCCCGCTGATCTCGCGCGAGTTCGGCATCAGTGCGGCGCAGAACGGCTTCATCAGCGCCGCGAGCCTGATGGGCATCCTGGTCGGAGCGGTGGGTCTCGGTGGCATGTCCGACTACTTCGGGCGTAAGCGGATGTTCATCGTGGAGATGATCATCTTCGTAGCCTTTCTGGTGTTGCTCGTTCTTTGCACCAACTTCACGTCGCTCGTGATCTGCCTTTTTGGACTCGGCGTGGCACTCGGTTGTGATTATCCAACCGCGCACATGATCATCTCCGAAAGCATCCCTAGCAGCAGCCGGGGCAAGCTTGTGCTGGCAGCGTTCGGCTTCCAGGCGTTGGGCGCGCTCGGCGGCACGGCTGTGGGCTTCCTGGTCCTCTCGACCATCCCGACACTCGATTCATGGCGCTGGATGTACGGCACGGCGATCATCCCGGCGCTGGCGGTGACCATCGGCCGCTTCTACATCACGGAAAGCCCGAGCTGGCTGCATATTCGCGGTGCGGTCGACCGCGCGGAAGCCGCTGCGCAGCGATTGCTCGTGCGTAGCCCGCAGTACCCGACGAGTATTGCGTTGTCGCGCGAAGTGGAAATGGCCGCCACGGGCCACGGCGGCAACAAGAGCTTTTCCGCGCTATTCGCGCGGCGCAACCTGCGAGCCACGATCCTGGCCTCGGTACCGTGGTTCCTGCAGGACCTTGGCACGTACGGCATCGGCATCTTCACGCCGACCATTCTCGCAGCGGCGTTCGGCAGCAAACCGGATCATGTTCGCAGCATTAGCGACCTGGTACTGAACGACATACTCGCGGCCAAGGGCTCTGCCCTCATCACCATGCTGCTGATTGTCGGCATCGTCTTCGCGGTCATCCTCGCGGACAAGGTCGGACGGATCTGGCTGCAAGTCATTGGCTTCATCGGCTGCGCGGCGGGCCTCCTGATTGCTTCGTTATCCGATGGATTTGAAGGTTCGACCAAGACGGTGGTGATTTTCGCTGGCTTCATGCTCTTCAATTTCATGACCAACCTGGGTCCGAACGCACAGACGTACCTGCTCGCAGGCGAAGTGTTTCCAACGGCCATTCGCGGCACCGGCGCCGGGTTCGCGGCAGCTGTCGGCAAGATCGGCGCGGTCGCGACGGCGTTCCTGTTCCCCATTCTGCTCACGGGCATTGGCACCGGTCCGCTTCTCTACATTCTCGTGGGCACATCGATTCTCGGCGCCGTGGTGACGTGGATCTTCCGCATCGAGACAAACGGCGTGAGCCTTGACGACATTGGACGATAGGTTGGCCGACAGGCACGCGCTCACAGACCGCCACGATGTTCCCCACGCAAGAGATGGTTTCCCCGTATCGCGACGGAGACGTGCATGACTAAGCAATATAAAAACCCGGCACGGCGGATTCGCCCGCACCGGTTCGCGGCCCTGCCGCTGTACATGGCTGCGTTCGGCCTGATGACGAGCGCGTTGGCCAATGCACAGGACCTCACATTGAGCGAAACCGGTTCGACCTTAATGTATCCACTCTTCACAACGTGGGTGGCTGAGTACATGAAGTCTCATCCCGGCGTTCACATTACAGTGGGTGAGACAGGCTCCGAGGCCGGCATCCAGCAAGTGCTGGCCGGCAAGGTTCAGATAGGCGCATCCGACGCCTATATGTCCGATGCCGACATGCGGCAACACCCGCAGTTCATCAACGTCCCGCTGGCCATTGCCGCGCAGACGGTCAACTACAACCTGCCCGGTCTCAACGCGACGCATCTCAAGTTGGACGGACCGGTGCTCGCCGGCATCTACACAGGCGAGATTCGCAACTGGGATGCGCCGCAGATCGCCGCGCTCAATCCGGGCGTAACGTTACCGCATCATCCGATCGTGCCGATCCATCGGGCCGAAGGCTCTGGAGACACCTTCGTGTTCACCCAGTTCCTGTCGTTCTCGACGCCAAACTGGGAAAGTAACCAGGGATACGGCACGTCCATCTCGTGGCCGAGCGTGCCGGGCAGTGCGACCGCAACGGGAAACGCGGGCATCGTGCAGGCGCTGCAGACAACGCCCTACTCGATCGGTTATGTCGGCGTCAGTTTTACTGACAAGCTCGCCGCGCATCTCGGCACCGCCGCGCTCAAGAATGGAGCAGGCGAATTTGTTACGCCAAGCAAAGACACGATCACGGCAGGCGCCGCTTCACTCGGTCCGCGCACGCCGGCTGACGAACGCTTGAGCCTTGTGTTCGCGCCGGCATCGGGCTCTTACCCACTCGTCAATTATGAATACGCGGTCGTGTCGACGAAGCAGCCTGACGCCACGACTGCGGCGGCGCTGCGCAGGTTCCTGCTCTGGTCGATCGTGCCATCCGAGACCAATGAGGCGTACCTCGATACGGTGCACTTCATTCCGTTGCCACCGCATACGTGGGAGTTGAGCCAGGCGCAGGTCCAGTCAATCAAGTAGCAGTGAATGCGGCAATCAATCATAAGAAAGTACCTGCATCCGGACAACGCACTCGAAGCTGGTGCGTTGTCCGAAACATCTGAGCTAAACCAAATCAATACCGGAGTTTACGAGGCCCGTTTGCCACGCGTTACGCTCATCGCGCATCTGTCATGCGTAGCGCGCAAGAAACATATCAGCGGCAGATTCCGCTACTTGTTTTTGTTCACGCTTGCTGAGGGGAGACTGCCCCATTGTCACTTGCGGCCAGAAAGCAAACGCCTTGACGAGAGCCTGCAACTGCAGCGAAGCGAACACGGGGTCCGATGTCTTGAGCCGGCCATCGGCAGTGGCTGCGCGTATCCACACGGTCAGGTCTTCTTCGCGCTCACCCATGCGAGCCACCATGTCGCGCGCACGCTCCGGCGAATGAATGCCTGCCGCGATTGCCACGCGCGCGAGCGAGAGGAATGCCTCGTTGTTTAAAAGACTCAGCTTTTTCAGCAGCAACTGGAGCAACTGCGCGCGCAACGGCTGCGAGTTGGAATAAGCAGGAGCCTCTCCCGTATCACTCGAGTCCCACAGCTGCCGCAGGATGGCTGCGAACAGCGCTTCCTTGCTTGGAAAATGGTTGTAGACCGTGCGCTTCGATACGCCCGCGCGGGCTGCGACGCGGTCCATGCTGGTTGCGTCGAAACCCGCTGCGAGAAATTCTTAGATAGCCGCAGCGATCACGGCGGCGCGCTTGCGATCGGTCAGGCGTGGCAGGTTGGCAGTAAGGTCGGCGGTCGTATTCATCGATAAATTTTACACCAGGCAGTTTACTTTTTTCTACGATAAACTACACTGTGCAGTCTACTTTCCATGCTTTCAAAATTGGGACGCCATTACATGACATCGTTCACCGGTTCCATCCGCCGTGCTTTGGGGCTAACAGCGGCGCAACGTGGCCGCGAATCATTCGACTCGTCAACACAGCACAATGGCGAGCGCTTCCGTAATGTCAGCCCTCGTCCCGTGGAAGGAAACGGCAAGACCCTGGGCATCGTATGGAATCTGTTGTTCAAGAAACCCGACGGCACTGTGCCATCAAGCCCCCTGCCTGTCGATGCGCTGACGTGTGAACAACTTGACGCGGCGCCTGACCGCAGCTTGTTTCGCCTTGGTCATTCAACCATGTTGCTCAAGCTACGCGGTCAGTTCTGGCTGACTGACCCGGTCTTCGCCGAACGTGCATCACCGTTCAAACGGTTTGGTCCAAAACGCTTTCATGCCCCGCCCATTGCGCTCGCTGACTTGCCGCCGCTGCGTGGCGTGATCCTGTCCCACGACCACTACGACCATCTGGATCGCGAGACGGTCCTTGCACTCGCGAACACCACGAGCATTTTTTTGACGCCGCTGGGTGTGGGCGACCGGCTCATCGAGTGGGGTATCGACGCGTCGAAGGTTCGTCAGTTCGACTGGTGGCAGGGAGTTGAGATCGACGGCCTCGCGTTCACGGCAACACCTTCGCAGCATTTCTCCGGCCGCAGTCTCTTCGATGGCAACAGCACCTTGTGGGCCTCGTGGGTCATCGTCGACGCTGATCTGCGCGTGTTCTTCAGCGGCGATACGGGCTACTTCGACGGCTTCAGGACGATTGGTGAACGACTGGGTCCATTCGACGTGACGATGATCGAGACGGGTGCCTACGATGCCCAATGGCCGTACGTACACATGCAGCCCGACGAAACCGTGCAGGCCCACCTCGATCTGCGCGGCGACTGGCTGATGCCGGTTCACAACGGCACGTTCGATCTCGCGATGCATCGCTGGCAGGAGCCGTTCGAGCGCGTGACGGGGCTCGCCGCGGCAAGGGGCATTCCGCTCGCGACGCCGCGCATGGGAGAGCGGCTTGACCTGGCCGCGCCCCACCGCGGTCAGCGGTGGTGGCGCGAGGCGGCGGACGCCGTGCAGGCGCCCAGGGCCGTGCGGCGATGGTTCTCGTGCCGCAATGCCGGCCAGGCGAATTCGCAGGGCTAACTATTTATTCACGCGTGCCTGTCAATTCCAGCTACGACCCGGGCGTCCACCGATAAACAATGATGCTGGACTGGTTGTAGTTGTCCTTCGTGACCACATACTCGCCAGTCGATCGCAGGTATGACCTCAGGCCGTACATCGAATCAACGTTGTTGCCCACGTCCACGGTAGCGGGGCTGCTATTGGTGAACGTAGTGTCCAGGCTACCCGTGGCGAGATTGAAGGCGTCAATGTTGGGCACGGTGCCTACGTATCCAACGAACAAATAGTTGCCGGCGGCCGTGATCGATTTCGGATTGGCGCTGGTGAGGTTGATCACCGGATTCGGCGCGCTCTGGTTGCCTGCGAGCCAGCCGTGATACACCTCGACCCGTGTTCCTATCGAGGTCCAGTCTGTACTCCCGAGTATGCCTTGCGCCAGGATCATGGTGTCGCTCCCCGGGAGGTAGATGATCCGCGTCATCGGCCAGATGGACCTCGGCGTAGCATACGCAATGCCCGCTCCCCAGCTCGGCTTGCCGTTGGCATCAAAGCCGGTCAACGGATAGTAGTAGATGCGGTTCGTCCGGTCCGGGCCGGCCCAGACATTTCCGTTGCTGTCGAGACAGAATCCTCCCGTGATCAGCGCAGTGGCATTGAACGCCGGGCCGGGCAAAGATCCATCAGGGATGGCGATGTAGCCATTGGCGGCGTTGAAGTGGAAGAAGTAAAAAATCCCCGGATTCTGCCCAGCCGCCACCAGGATCCGGTTTGCGCCGACCGTGGCAATTTGCGCGAAGTGCTCGCCGCGCTGGGTGTCGCTCATGTCGATTCGTGGATCGGACGGGTAGTCGATCGGATCAACCGTGTTCGCCACGAATGTTCCGCCCGCGGTGCCCGTGTAGACGTTGAAGCCGCCGTAGAAATTTGCGCCGTCTGTCGCGGGATCCGGTACTCCGTTGCCTTCAAAATTGAGTGCCTGAAGCGTCCATCGCAGGGTGCCTGAACTGTCGTAGGCGTGGATGTCGGTAGTACCGTTACGGCCGAGATCCCAGGTTCCACCCCACGGGTTGTTGAGGACATACAGATTGCCTACGGCGTCCTTGCCGATGCCGGCCACCCGCGTGAAGCGCTTGTCGCCGACCTGGCCTTTGATGCCCGTCGTTGTGTCGAGATATCCGCCCTGAATGCCGAACGTGCCGACCTGAGTGGGTTGACCTGTGCTACCCGCGGTCTGGTAGATCTTGATGTTCATGTCGGGCCCCTCGTCACCGACCAAAAGCTGTCCAGCCGTTGCATCGAAATACAGCGCGCTCGGGCGTGACGTGGCTGACATCTGGATCGTATTCAACGCTGCGCCGGCCGGACTGAATTCGACAACCGTGCCGGCATTCTCTTGCGCGACCCAGACATTGCCGGCGCTGTCCAAGGCGAGCGCCCCAGGCGCTGCCACATTGATATCACTCTGCCAGACACCGTCGGTCGTGAAGGCCCGGACGCGATTTCCAGGGAAGTCGCTCGCATAAAGCAGGGAGCCAGATGTCGCGAGTCCCGTCACGACATCGCCCCGCGTCTGGGTCGTTGTCGCGCTGACGGAGATGGAGAGATCGCGTGTTTTACTGATTCGGTTATATCGCCCTACCCAGCCACTCCCGTTAGTCCTGTCATATTGCAAGGCTGCAAAGATTGAAGTTGCGTTGCCCGTAATGGCGCTGCCCTGGAACTCGTTATGGATACCGATGGAACCCACGTTTTGGCGGTTGCCGTAGATAGCGACGCCACCTTCGTTTTCGTCCCACAGGGAAGCGGTATAAATAGTCCCCTCGGGCGCGACCCACATGGAGCGGGCGCCATTACCGACATAGGTGGAATTCGTTCCATAGGTGTTCGCAACCCAGTCAGTGGTGTATTGCGCATGGCACTCCGGCGCTATTGTCGCGATCAACACAGCGGCAGCAAATACGGCATGAATGCGTTTTTTTAACATGAAGATTGGTCTCATAACGGTCGTCTGATCCAGATACAGGATGCGCGGGCAATGAAACCCCTAAGCCCGCGACCCATGGGTTGGCGCTTGATTGTGTTAAACGTAAAAATTAAACAGCGCTCTTATGGAATCAAGAAAATCGGCACCGCGTTCTGCCGCTGGTTTTGTCACTTACGGTCAATGCAGTGCTAGAAGGCATATGCCAAGTAACCCTTACGCTATAGGGCTAAATCCCCAAACTCCCGGTAATATTTTGTACATACCGTAAAAAATATCGTCTTACCTAATCGTATGAGGAAAATATTCGAAAATGCATCGATAAAAAATCAAAAATAAATAGATGAAGCAAAGCAATGTCACCAAAGCGAATGAATAAATGCGCTATGGCCGCCGGAAATACGAATATGACGGCGTGCGTCAGTGTGACGAACTGACCGATTCAACGTCTTGCCGGCAATATGTTCATAAGCCGAACGACGCCAGAGGGCGGCCGGCAATACTGGCGGTCTTGTGTCAAGAAGGCGGGTTATTGTCTAGCCGGAAAGGCGTCAACTGCCAGATGGTGGGTCACGCGTCCAGCCTGGAGGTGTCCGGCCCTGAACAGATGCCAAAGCCGGTCTGCAGCGAGGTGATCGCGTCAACGGTTTCCTGCACGAGCGTCGCGACCAGTTCTGCGGCGGGCATCGCTCGCGACAACCGGACCGCCTCTCCGGCCCATTGTGCGGCGAAAGCTGAATTGCCATGGCCTTCGCCGCGGCATTGAGCGCTCTGGCGGCGCCAAAGGCAACATCAGGACCCCGCCTGCGCCCGCAACGCAAACCGCTTCAGCTTGCCCGTCTCGGTGCGAGGCAACGCGTCAATAAACTCGATCGCGCGCGGATACTTATACGGCGCGATCTGTTCCTTCACGAAGGTTTGTAGCTGCATCACCAACGCGTCGCTCGCTACAAATCCTGCGCTAAGAACAACAAATGCCTTGGCAATTTGTCCGCGCTCGTCGTCGGCCACGCTAACTACCCCGCATTCCGCCACCGCTTCATGTAACAGCAGCGCGCTTTCTACTTCCGGGCCCGAGATGTTATAGCCAGCCGAGATGATCATGTCGTCTGCACGTGACTGATAATAGACGTAACCATCGGCGTCGATACAAACCGAATCGCCCGGAAGATTCCATCCGTCGCGAACAAAACTACGCTGCCGTGAATCACTCAGATAGTGGCAACCGGTCGGACCCTTGACCGCGAGCATGCCGATCTCGCCAACGGGAACGGGCTGCATGTTGTTGTCCACGGCCTGCACCACGTAGCCCGGCACCGCGCGCCCGATCGCCCGGTCGCGCGTCTGTCCGTCGGCGCTCGACACAAAGATGTGGATCATTTCGGTGCTGCCAATGCCGTCGATCATTTGCAAACCCGTGGCTTGCCGCCAGAGCTTGCGTGTGGCATCGGGCAACGCTTCGCCCGCCGAGACGCTTTTTCCAAGCGTCGATAGATCAAAACGTGAAGCGAGGCCCGCCATTTGCCGATAGAACGTCGGCGCCGTGAACATGATGGTTGCGCGAAAACGCTCGACCACTTGCAGCAGCGTCTCGGGCGTCAACTTCTCGATCAATACAGTCGATGCTCCCGCACGTAACGGAAAGCACAACAAGCCACCCAACCCGAAGGTGAATGCTAGCGGGGGCGTGCCGCAGAATATATCGTCGGCGGTGGGGTTGAGGATATGGCGCGGAAACAGGTCGCACATCGCAACCACGTCGCGATGAAAATGCATGCAACCCTTCGGCATTCCCGTCGTGCCGCTAGTGAACGCGATCAGGCAGACGTCGTCGGCAGCGGTGTCCACCGCCGTGTAGTCGGCAGGTTGAAGCAAGGCGATGGTATCGACGGAATCGGCGCCATCGTCATGAAAGAGCCTTGTTTGAAGCAGGCTTTCGCAAAAGTATGCGCTCGATGGATCGCTGCAATGCGCGAGTTCATCGAGCAGACGCGCGTCGCATAGCGCCGCCGAGACCTGTGCTTTATCGATGATCTGCTTCAGTTCCTTAGAACGCAGAAGCGGCATGGTAGGCACCACCACGAGCCCCGCCTTCAACGACGCGAGCCACGCGATCGCCATGTGCAGCGTGTTCGGTCCACGCAGCAAGATACGGTTGCCCGGCACCAGTCCCATCACCCCGGTCAGCACATGCGCGGTCTGGTTCACGCGCGTGCGCAATTCGCTATACGTGGTCGCGTGCGGAGCGCCATCGACGTCGGACCAGATCGCGGGTCGCGCGCCCTGCCCGCGCGCCCGATGCTCATCGATTATCCGGTCGAGCAGTTCGACCGCGCAATTCAGGCGCGCCGGATAAGAGACGTCGGGGTTGTCGAGCAGAAACTCCGGCCACTCGCCGGGCGGCGGCAGGTTGTCGCGGGAAAACGTATCGACGTGAGCCGAAGGTTCCATGATGAGCTCCGAGAACAACGAAATAAGCGACTAGATAGGGGACGAGACAAGCGGCGTTAGTTAATCCGGAATAACGGCGGTGGCTTCGATCTCCACCTTGGCTTCGTCTTCAATGAGCGCGACCACTTGCACGGCGCTCATCGCAATGTCGTAGTTGCCGATCAGTTCGCGAAACGCACTGCCCACGTCCCTCAGCGCAGCGACATATTCCCGCTTGTCGATCACGTACCAGGTTAGCCGCACGAGATGTTCCGGGCGCCCGCCTGCCGCGTCGAGCACCGCGACTATGTTGGCCAGCGCCTGATGCGCCTGCGCGCCGAAGTCGCTGCTCTGGAAGTGGCCTTGCGCGTCCCAGCCAATCTGCCCTGCAATGAAGACCTGCGTGCCACGCGCGGCAACGCCGTTCGCGTATCCGCGCGGCTTGACCCAGCCGACTGGGAGCAATGCTTTTTTCATGACCGCGTCTCCTTGAGATCGTCCTTGAGTTCGTCTTTTACTTCGGCAAGCGCCGCAGGGTTAAAGCGTGTCAACGCGGCGCGAATGTCGTCGGGAATATCGATCGACACCCCGGATTCAAGCGACGTTGTCACCAGCACCTGGCGCGCAAGAAAGCGCATTTCGCCATGCGACTGTGCGTCAATCACAATGCCGACAGAACGAGCACCGATACGATCAAGCGTCAGCGACAGCACAAGCGTATCGCCCATCTGGCTTGGCTTCGAAAACGTGCAATCGAGCTTCACGATCGGCAGGCCGACACGGCGCGTGCTGATCATCGAAGCGTAGTTAATGTCGAGTGCTTCGTTGAACCAGTCCTCTACAAGCGCGTTGGTCATCACGAGGTACTGCGGAAAAAATACGATGCCGGCAGGATCGCAATGCGAAAAACGAATGCGCACCGGCCGCTCGAAATGGGTCGATGTTTCCATCATGCGTTCCTAGCGGCATGAGCCTTGAGCAGGTCGCGCCCGACAATCAACTGCTGCACTTCGGTCGCGCCTTCGTAGATGCGCAGTGCACGAATCTCCCGATACAGTTGTTCGACCACCGCACCGCTTTGCACGCCACTACCACCCCACAATTGCACGGCCGCATCAATAACCTGCTGAGCACCCTCGCTCGCGTGCCACTTCGCCAATGCAGCTTCACGCGTGACCGACTTGCCGGAATCGCGCATCCAGGCCGCCCGATAAACGAGCAACGCGGAGCTGTCGATAGTGAGGGCCATTTGCGCGAGCTTCGCCTGCGTCAGTTGAAAGTCGCCCAGCGTCTGCCCGAACATTTTGCGCGACGCGGCGCGTTCGATCCCTTCGCTCATGGCTCGCCGCGCAAAGCCAAGCGACGCGGCCGCAACCGACGTGCGAAAGATGTCGAGCGTCCGCATCGCAAGCTTGAAACCTTCGCCGCGATTTCCCAGTAAAGCGGTGCGCGGCACGCGTGCGTTCTCGAAAGAAAGGCGCGCTAGCGGATGCGGCGCGATCACATCGAGCCGCTCGGCAATGCGCAGTCCCGGTGTATCCGCATCGACGATAAACGCGCTGATGCCACGCGCCCCCGCTGCCTCGCCGGTACGCGCAAAGACCACGTAAAAATCCGCGATGCCGCCGTTCGAGATCCAGGTCTTCTCGCCATCGAGCACGTAAGAATCGCCGTCTTCACGCGCACTGAGCGCGAGCGCCGCGACGTCCGAGCCTGCATCGGGTTCCGTCAACGCAAACGCCGCGATTGCCTCGCCGCTTGCCACACGCGGCAGATAACGCTGCTTTTGCACTTCGTTGCCGCCAAGCGAAATTGCACCCGATCCAAGTCCTTGCATCGCAAGCGCGAAATCAGCCAGACCGCTGTGGCGAGCAAGCGTTTCGCGCAGCAGGCAAACGGCGCGCGTGTCGATGGTGTCGCCGTGTCCGCCGTAAGCGGTGCCGCCTATGCCATAACGCAGCCACCCCGCCTCACCAAGCTCGCGTACGAGACGACGGCAGATCGCATCGACGTTCGCATGATTCGCCTGCGTGTCACCCAGATGTTCCGATGCCCACGCGTCAATACGCGCGCCTAGTTCGCGATGCCGTTCTTCGAAGAACGGCCATGCGAGGGCATCGTGGAAAGCGGCAGATGATGTTTGAGGATTGGCCAACTTAATCTCCCTCGAACACGGGCCGCGTCTTCGCAGCAAATGCGCGATACGCGCGGCCGAAATCATTCGTCGCCATGCAGATTGCCTGCGCCTGCGCTTCGGATTCAATGGCGTCGTCAATGCTCATGCTCCACTCCTGTTGCAGCATCTTCTTCGTGATGCCATGCGCGAAAGTCGGTCCCGATGCAAGGTCGGACGCGAGCGATTGCGCTTCGCGCAGAACGTCGTCCGGATCACATAGACGGTTGTAGAAGCCCCACGCAAAACCCTCGTCGCCGCTTGCCGAACGTCCGGTGAAAAGCAGTTCGGCCGCTCTTCCCTGACCAATGATGCGCGGCAGGATCGCACAGGCGCCCATGTCGCAACCGGCCAGTCCCACACGGGTGAACAGGAACGCGAGCTTGCTTCGCGCAGTGCCCAGGCGCATGTCCGAAGCCATCGCCAGGATCGCGCCCGCTCCGGCGCAGATGCCATCAACGGCTGCAACAATCGGTTGCGGGCAATGGCGCATCGCCTTGACTAGGTCGCCCGTCATGCGCGTGAACATAAGCAGCTCGGGCATGGGCAAATCGACGAGCGGCGCGATGATGTCGTGCACGTCGCCACCGGAGCAGAAGTTGCCTCCGGCGCCGTGGATCACGATGCTCTTGACATCGGTTGCGTAAGCAAGCTGGCGGAACAGGTCGCGCAACTCCGCATACGATTCGAACGTCAACGGATTCTTGCGCTCGGGCCGGTCAAGCGTGATCGTGCCAACGCCCTGCTCTACCGTCCAGCCAAAGTGCTTCGCGCGATAGTCGCCGAGCGTCGTGCGGTTACCGGCAAAAAGCGCGGTGGTGCTGTCGTTCTTCAACTGTCCGTTCATCGACTGTCTCCGTATCTGTGTATGTCGCCAGGCTTCACGAGTCCGTGCGCTCGCGCAAGTGCTGCTTGAGCTTGCCCAGCTTCTGATGCATGCGCGCCTTGTCCGCCAGTGGCAACCCGCCGAACAATTCGACGACCCATTGTTCATGCGCGCGCGCCATGCGGTCGAATGACTCGCGGCCATGCGCGGTGAGGCGCACGGCAAACGAACGGCGGTCATTTGGATCGGTATCGCGTACGACAAATCCTTCCTTCTCCAACTGGTCCGTGAGGCCCGTCACGTTGCCGCCTGTGACCATCAGACGTCGCGACAGCTCGTTCATCTTCAGGCCTTCGGGATGGCGCTCGAGTTGCGCCATCATGTCGAAGCGCGGCAGCGTAGTGTCGAATTCGGCGCGCAAGCGACGGCGCAGTTCGGCCTGCACCATGTTGGTCGTGGTCAGCATGCGCAGCCATAAGCGCAGTCCCATGTGGCTGTCGACCCCTGTGCTCATCTCAAGGTCAACGACATTGCCGGCGGCCTTGGCCTTTTCGGGCGCGGCAGTTTTAACCGTGCGGGCAGCGGGCTTGTTCACGTTACTTCTCCACCTGAGATAGAAATGGTCTGACCGGTGATCGATCGTGACTCCGGCAAGCACAGCCATAACGCAGAATTGGCGACTTCGTCCGGCGTCACGAAACGACGTTGCGGATTCGATCGCAGCAGTGCTTCGCGTGCCTCGTCCTCGCTACGTCCGGTCTGCGCAACGATCTTTTCTATCGACTGTTCGAGCAGCCCTGTTTCCGTATAACCGGGACAAACGGCGTTGACGGTCACACCGCGCGTGGCGACTTCCAGGGCCAGTGAACGCGTCATGCCGATCACGCCATGCTTGGCCGCGCAATAAGCAGCCACGTAGGCGTAACCGACCTGACCCGCGGTACTGGCTACGTTGACAATGCGCCCGCTGCGACGATCAAGCATTGCCGGCAGAACCTCTTGCGTGCAGAGAAACACGCCCGTCAGATTCACATCGAGCATGCGTTTCCACAGCGCCAGATCAGTCTTTGCAAACGGCGCTGCCTCGGCCTGTCCCGCGTTATTCACGAGGATGTCGATGAACCCATGTTCGCGCGCAGCAGCAAACGCCGCGGCGACGGAATCGGCGGACGTGACATCGACGCTCTGCACATGCACGGTTCCCGCTTCGCTCAGGACTTCAGCCTGATAGGCGAGCCGCGCCGCATCCCGGCCCATCAATGTGACCTGTGCGCCGGCGGTCACCAGCGCGTGCGCAACCGCGGCGCCAATACCACTGCCGCCGCCTGTGACCACCGCGTGCTGGCCTGCGAGTGGATGCGTAGCTGTGTGCATGCCCGGGTTCATGCTTCGCCCTCCGCACGCTGCGCGCGCTCGCGTTCATAGCTGCGCTCGAGCTGCGACTTTGCGGCGAAATATTGCTTGGGCCAGGTGATATCGACGTAACCAATCTTCGCGGCCTGATCGAGTGTCCACGAAGGATTGGCAAGATGTGGACGCGCCACGGCGCAGAGGTCGGCGCGGCCCGCAGCAATGATGCTGTTCACATGGTCGGCTTCCGAGATCGCCCCAACCGCGATGGTCGCAATGCCTGCTTCGTTACGCACGCGATCCGAGAAAGGTGTCTGGAACATGCGGCCATAGACCGGCTTCTCTTCCTTGCTCACCTGTCCCGACGATACGTCGATCATGTCCGCGCCTGCTTCCTTGAACGCTCGCGCGATCAGTACAGCGTCGTCGGGCGTGATGCCGCCATCCACCCAATCGTGCGCCGAGATGCGCACGGAAATGGGTTTGTCCTTGGGCCAAGCTGCACGGATTGCGTTGAATACTTCGATCGGAAAACGCAGACGGTTCACGGGCGAACCACCGTATTCATCGTCGCGTTGATTCGTCAGCGGGGAGAGAAACCCGGATAGCAGATAACCATGCGCACAGTGCAGTTCAAGCCAGTCGAAACCGGCGTTCGCGGCGAGTTCGGTCGAGCGCACGAACTGCGCCTTGATCTCTTGCAGATCATCCGTGGTTGCTGCGTGCGACCATTGACTGATGCCTTTCAAATACTGCTGCCGCGACGCCGATACGATAGGCCAGTTGCCTTCCTCAAGCGGCTTGTCTGTCCCCTCCCAACTCACGCGCGTGGATGCCTTCGCACCCGCATGACCCAACTGAATGCCGATCTTTGCATCGCTCTGGTAATGCACGAAATCGACAATACGCCGCCACGCGTCACGTTGCGCGTCGTTGTACAGACCGGGACATCCCGGCGTGATACGACCTTCGGGCGAGACGCAAGTCATCTCAGTCATCACCAGTGCCGCGCCGCCCATGGCGCGCGCGCCGAGATGCATCAGATGGTAGTCACCAGCAATGCCATCGACAGCCGAGTACTGCGCCATGGGAGAGACCACCACGCGATTCTTCAACGTCACGCCGCGCACGGTGAAGGGCGTAAACATCGGCGGGACGGAACGCTTGCCGTTGTCTATCTCAAGTCCCGAACGCTGTGCGATCCAGTTTTCAAACTCGGCGAGATACGCGGCGTCGCGTGAACGCAGGTTTTCATGGGAGATGCGCTGCGAACGTGTGAGCAACGAATAAGCGAATTGCTCCGGCTCGAAAGACGCATAACGGTCCACGTTTTCGAACCATTCGGTGGAGTTGCGCGCGGCGTTCTGGATGCGCAGGACATCGACACTGCGTACGTCCGTGTAGTGATCGAGAGCGGCGGGCAGATCGCCTGGATGCGCCGCGATGCTGTTCGTCAGTTCGATCGCATCTTCAAGCGCGAGCTTGGTGCCCGAGCCGATCGAGAAGTGCGCCGTGTGCGCGGCATCGCCCATCAGGACCACGGGTGTCACGCTGCCATTGC
>NZ_JAQGMM010000144.1 GCF_028292365.1 Caballeronia sp. | reverse complement strand
GGTTGCTGCTTTCGGCCTTAGCGGCCTGCTTGATTCGGATATCCTCTTTATCACTATTAGCCACTGCGCGTGGCAGCGCGTCATTTCCTGGTCCTTATCGACAAAGAAACGAAGCAAAGAAAGCGCTTTTAAAACACGCTACCCTAAGTGTCCACAGCGAGCAGTTTCTATTCATGGGTGCCCCAAAAGCACGGTGCTCGCCAGAGCAACGGATGTGTGACCCCTCTTTCTCCGAACACGGATACCCACACGCTTCGCCACCAGTGACTGAACCTGCCCAAGGTTCACCCCGCGCTATCCGCGGACAACCCCCCACGAAATCAAATCGCATAGCCATCACCCCGGGCAGTTTATCTCCCCGCGTCTCGTACATCCCCTGCACACCTAGAATTTCCCATTTCCCATTTCCCGGCAGACCAGAGTTGATCGCATAAACTTCGCGCGTCCTTAAAAAGTAGGATGTCTAATTAAAATCCTGGAGGCTTACGCCTGAAATTGGGTGCAGGTCGGGGCGTGACCGACTCATTAGGAAATGAAGCATCAAATGCGCGTGAGGCCATGCTGGTTCTTGAGCGCTCGTGCTTGCCCGAGAGCGTACGGGGCGAAGCGTGTTCATGTCAGGATTCGCGAGAAAGAGGGGTTCACACATCCGTGGCTCCGGCGAGCACCATGCTTTTGGGGCACCTATGAATGGGAACTGCACGCTGTGGACACTTAGGGTAGCGTGGTTGAAAGCGTTTTCTTTGCTTCGTTTCTTTGTCGCTAAGGACCAGGAAATGACGTGCCGCCACGCACAGTGGCTAATGGTGATAAAGAGAAAATCCGACTCAGGCAGACCACTACGCCAGAAAGCAGCAACCCGGCATTGACTCCGACCGCTAACGCTAGAACCTGGCAACCCGGCATTGACCCCGACCGCTACCGCTATAACCTGGCAACCGGCCTAAACCCCGACCACTACGCCGCAACCCGCCAGCACCCCAAACCCGTCCGCCGGCGCGAGCGAAAAACCAACTGAAAACGCCCGCTTGCGCGGGCGTCAAAACTCAAAACACTTGGCAGCCTTACTGGCTATCTCATCTCACAGAACCAGACCATCTCCCCCGAACAACCTTCAATGCTTGACGTCGGCAACAAGCGGATCGCTGGAATACGTATAAGCGTAAGCATAATCATAAGTGCCCTTACGTCCACCGCTCTTGGCCGGCATGGCATTCAACACTCCACCCACAACCCTGGCATGAGCCCGCTTGAGCTTCTTCAGCGAGTCCGCAATGTTCTTTTCCGAGTGAGCACCCGAACGCATGACCAGCACCGTAGACCCGGCCAAACTCGCAATAACAGCTGCATCCGGCACCGCAAGCAACGGCGGCGTATCAACAATGACCAGGTCAAACTGCTTCTCGAACGCCTGCAACAACGAAGCAAACCGTGCCGATGTCAGAATCTCCGACGGGTTAGGCGGGTGAGCGCCCGAACCAATGAAGTGCAACCCGTGCACGCCCGTCTCACGAGCAGCCATCTCGAAGTCTAGCTGCCCGGTGAGCAACTCGGTAAGACCGCCTTGCGAAGACCGTCCGAGATATTGCGCCAGCCGCCCACGACGCAAATCCGCGTCGATAAGCAGCACTCGCTTGCCCGACTCAGCCAACAACGCAGCAAGATTGGCAGACAAGAAACTCTTGCCATCAGACGGCGCCGGACTCGTAATGGCAATCACCCGGTTAGGCGCATCGACAAGCGCAAATTGCAACGTGGCCCGAAGTCCGCGAAGTCCTTCAATCGACGTATCGAACGGATGCGTTGTCGAAAGCAAAGGCTGCGTGGCACTGCGTGAAGCGGGCAAAACAGTCGCGTTCTGAAGCGCCATTGCCACGGGCGTCTTCGCAGACAGACCCAGCGTCGGACCGAATCCATCGCCGACCGTTTGCGTACCCAACCGCTTGACGCCACTTGTCGTTCCTTTCGCAGCGGGCAACGCAATCGGACGATCAAGCCGTACACGATCAATCCGGGCTTGCTCGGCACTGAACGGAATGGCACCAAAGATCGGCAGGTTAAAGCGGCGTTCAACCAGGTCCGGATCGTCCACACCCGCAAAAAATCCACGTCGTACAAAGGCGAACACCACACCCGCGATCACCCCAAGCAAACCACCCGCGGCAATGATCAACGCGGCCTTGGGCTTGACGGGCTGCGAGGGAACAAGCGCCATATCGATGATATGCACATTGCCCACTGTCCCCGCACGGCTGATCGAGAGTTCCTGAGTCTTGTTCAGCAGTGCAACATAGATTTCGGAGTTCA
Source organism: Caballeronia sp. (assembly GCF_028292365.1). Taxonomy (GTDB): domain Bacteria; phylum Pseudomonadota; class Gammaproteobacteria; order Burkholderiales; family Burkholderiaceae; genus Caballeronia. The sequence continues at coordinate 16,843 of NZ_JAQGMM010000144.1, read as the reverse complement.
CCTTCGCTTCACGTTGCAGCGAAACAGCCTGACGCTCCGATCCCGGCAACGTCTTGAACTGGTTCTCGAAGCGCGACTTCTCTACATTGAGCGCGGCGAGTTGCGCATCAATAGCATGGACTTCGTCAGCTCCATCGGTAAAGCGCTGCAGTAGTTGCACACGCTGCATCCGCAACGCGGCGATCTGGCGTTCATAGTCAAGTCCACCGGACAGATACGTCTGCGCTTCCTGCGTAGGCTGGAATGATCCGGCAGCGGTCTGATATTGCGCTAACGCAGTTTCGCTGGCGCGCAACTCGTTGCGTACTCGCGGCAGTTCGTTGTTCAGGAAGGTCAGCATGCGGTTCGCTTCTTCCTGCGCACGTTCTGTACGCTGCTTCAGATAAGAGGCGGCCACAGCATTGGCCACTTCCGTAATGAAGATCGGCTGTGGGCCGCTATACGAAATCTGCACAATGCCCGTGTCCTTGCCTTTCTCTCCGACCTGCAGGCCAGCGCCAAAAGCCTGCACGGCTTCGAGCTGCGAAGCACGCGTGACAAAAAATTCGGTACCAGGACGTGCAACCAGCTGGCTCACCATCAGCGTGACGCCGCCGCCCGTCGCCAGGGTACCGGCTTCGCCTTTAAGCAGCTCGTGATTCTCTGCATCGACCAGCTCGAAACGGCCCTCGCCAAGCGCACGCAACGTAAGACGCTGATCTTGCAAGATGGTTGGCACATCTACTGAGTCGACCTTGAACTCTTCACCGCCCCAGGCGTATGAATCGAAACCGAACAGGGAGGGAAGGGGATGGCCCCTATGCGCGAACAAGGACGTCACCCGGCCAATCACCGGCATGACATTCGAGGACGTGCCGAAGTTCAGCTTGAATTGCTCGACGACCGGGTCGATCACCGCACGGCTCTTGATGATCTCGATTTCGGCGTCAGCATGCAGCGAACCGGCAGTCGGCATCAGCGCTGCGGCAAGCGAAGCCTGGGCGCTGTTAGGTGCGTTGGGGTTAGGTGTTTCCACCTGCACCAGCGCATCTGCCGAGTAGACGGGCGTTGACATCTTGGCGTACAGGACGGCGGCCAGCAGGATACTGAACGCAATGCCCAGCACCCACCAGATCTGGTCCACAATCATCCGCACCAGATCACGAAGGACGAACTCTTCGTCCTTGGCCGGTGCAGGCGAATGTTCCAGCATTTCATAAGTACTCATGTCGCACTCCAGGCTTAACAGGTGACACTCGTGTTAGCGGGTGGTTTGTATGGTGTAGAACAAGGTCTGGATGGTCGGCGAGATCTGCTCGAGCACGCGGTTGAAACGAGCGGCGCTGGCAACCTGCACGTAGACCACATCACGCGGATGCAAGTCGAATTGCGTCATCAGCATCAACGCGTCCACCTGCGTCATGTCCAGTTTGTACACGCTGAGATCGAGCGGCCGTGCCGCTGTCGCGATGCTTCCATCGGCTGCGGTAATGGCTGACGTCTTGATCATGCCGCCCTTCGCGAACTGCTGGTCCGAGCCGCGGATCACATAGATCATGCGTGGATCGGCAGAGTGCGGGTCAATGCTGTTTGCATTGGCCAGCGCATCGGCGAGTGTCAGATGGCCACGATTCATCGGCACGGTCTGCGGCTTCGCCAGTTCGCCAAGCACGAACACACGGCTCTTGGTGCGATCCGGTACGTCGATGATGTCGTCATCCTGCAGCAACACGTTCTGCTGGATATCGCCGCGATCGAGCAGGGCGGCTACATCAACTGCGTAACGATGACCGTCGCGCGTGATGCCAACATTCTGCAGGTCAGCATCGGGATTCGCTCCGCCTGAGCGGTTGATGGCGTCGATGACCGACAACGGCACATCGGTGATCGGTTGCGACGAAGGCTGCTTCAGGTCACCGGTGACCTGGACCTGCTTGCTATAAAAACCGGTGACGCGCACGTCGAGCTGCGGATTGCGAATGGTCTTCGAAAGACTTTTAGTCAAGTTGACCTGCAGCTCTTGCGCGGTCTTGCCAACCGCTTGCACACGGCCTACGCGCGGAAAGAAAATGCTGCCGTCGTTAGCCACGCGCACGGTCACGCCACCGGCTTCGGGGCCGCTCGTGCCGCTTGAACCGCCCGCTGCGCCGACGGGCGCGCCGCCGCTCGCTGCCGCGCCGCCCGCTGTCACCGAGGGCAGTGGCGGTACGCCTGCCGCACCCGTGTTTGCCGAGATCCCCGCTGAACTGAACTCGGGGTGATCCCATACCGTGACGCTGATCTGGTCGTTCACGCCAATGTGATACGCATACAGCTTGCGCGTGTCCTTGGTGAGACAGGTCAGCGGACATACGCTCGCAAGCGTTGAATCGCTCATGCGCGGATGGGTCTCGAAGTACGTGACGTCGATAGGTTGAACGTGATACTTCACGTTTGCCTGGGCGACGCTTTCCGGCGACGGTGTCTGCTCGAGCCGGTCGGTATCGAGATAAGGTCCGGGCGCAATCGCGCAACCGGTAAGCGATGCTGTGAAGGTTGCGCCAGCCAGCAGTGATACGAGTAGTTTGATGTTCATATTAGTGGTCCTCGCGTTACGGATACGCCGAATCTCCTCGGCGCAAAGTCTCCTGCCCGTCACCGCGCAGTGCGCGTAAAGGGCGCTTCCCGTGCATGACATGAGCGCCTTTGCAGCTCCGGTCCCGGTATTACTCGCGATTGGGTTTCTTCCCCGGTCCACCCAACGCGGCAACCACTCGAGACAACAGCTAACGCTCCCCGCCTGACTGTCGGGCGGGTGTTCACACAGGAAGAACCACAGGTTGAAAGGCGCGCGGCAGGAGAACCACGTACCTCCGAAAAAAATCTGTATTGACTAGGTTGCTCTACAGCCTTGCTTCATTTCTTTACTGCTTATATCGACCGTGCTGCTCGCACTTGCCTGCCGTGAAGGTCAAGGCTGAGGCGCGCATCTGGCTGTTCGATATGACATAGTGGCGTTTCCGGCAGGGTCGGTAAGTGCGCTTGCGCACGTCCGGCTCTTACTTCACACAAATACTTTCGGCATGAGGCTGGGTACAGGACTTCTGAACATCGTGCTTATCAAGTGAAGCAGTGGTTTTATCGTGGCGCGTCGCGAGATCAACCAGGCGCGCAGCTCTTCGGTTCAAATGCTTTCCAGATAATTGGTAATTCAGCATGCGCGACTCGCGAGAAGAAATGATGAAAGCGTCTTCAACGAATTCGAGCGTGCCAGTACGGGTCGATGCAAAGTCGAACGCAATAAGCTGGGTTGTCTGAAGCAGGTCATCGGCGCCAACGCATGAATCAGGCGCACGATCATGATTGCAGGAAGGGGTGAGCACGCGGCCGGCCGGAATGCCGATGAACAAAAAGCAGTGGAGTCCGTTTCGCGAGCTTCTGCGACACGGGAAATTCCGCTGACCCTGAGGTCCATCCAATTGATCCAGACACACCGAACAACGAGGCCGATTCGCCAATAGCGTCCAAGGGGCGCACCGAGACACAAGCGCCGAACACTTGAGGCCATGGCCTGGCTTCTTCACTCCTGCACCATGTCCCGTGTTCAGTGAACCGCTTCAGCCTGATGCAGACGCGGCAACAGCCGGTCGAATTCGCGCTTGACGATGCCGTAGCATTCGCATGCACGCGACTCGAGACCTTCACGATCCAGGACCTTGATGCAGCCACGACTGTGATGGATCAGGCCGGCGTCATGGAGCTTGCCTGCGGCTTCTGTCACGCCTTCACGACGCACGCCCAGCATGTCAGCGATCAACTGTTGCGTGACTTGCAACTGGTTCGACGTGGTGCGATCGATTTCGATGAGAAGCCAGCGGCACAGTTGCTTGTTGAGCGAGTGGTGGCGATTGCATGCTGCCGTTTGCGCAACTTGCGTGAGGAGGGCTTGCATGTACAGCAGCATCAGGCGGCGCAGGAAGTCAGAGCGGCCAAATTGTTCACGCAGTGCGGATGCGCTCATGCGATAAGCGAAGCCCGGGCATTGCACCTGGACACGCGTCGGCATGGTTTCGCCGCCAGTCAGTACCGGTACGCCCGTCATGCCTTCGCGGCCGACTGCTGCGATCTCTACCGAACCGCCGTCTTCCATCGTATGCAGCAGGGAGATGATGGCGGTGGTGGGGAAATAAACGTGATGAATGCGTTGTCCCGAATCGCACAGCAATTGATCGGTGCGAAGCTGAACCAGTTCAAGGTGAGGTGTAAGAGCTTGCCATTCGTGCGCGGGAAGCGCACCCAACAGATGATTGCCGTGCAGGTCGGACTGAAGGGTCAGCATGATGTTCTTCTCTCGTAACTTTGCGCATTGCGCCTTACTTGTTATTTACCGGTCAGCGATTCGTTTCGTGGATGCATCTGACGGCATCCATCGAAACGTGTCGCGACCAGCCCCGTAAGCAGCCCGGCATCGTCCTTTAGTTAAATTCGTTTTTGACGGTGCCGGTGCTGCGAGACTCATTTAGCGAGGACCGTGCCAGCAATGCGCTTTCTCAATGCCATCATGGGGTCGTGCATCAAGCAGAAGTGAGCGCGAATCCGCAGATGGATATTTTTGTTTCACTCTTGAACATGGCGTCAGAAGACAGGCGCTATTGGTGCGATTGATGCAGCGCACCTTTTTGTCTGCGCAATGCCTTGCTGGTGGCTCGTCCGAGTTTTTTCCGGACGTGCAAAGCGCCCTCGGGCGCTTGCGCGTTGAGGGGTCAGTGCACCATTCGTCGGCTGTTTTAAAATTGATTCAGAACTGTTCCATCGACTTGGTGCGCTAACGAACGCATTTGCTTCGCAGCACCGCTTGACAGCCCTATACGGCTTGATGGAACACATGCTGCCTTGCTCAGCATGGCTTTCTAATTACGCTGGTACTGAATTGAAAACGTTGCGTTGAGTGCACGAACCTCGCCTTCTGGCGGATGAGAAGTGTTGCGTTGGCGACCAACCAACGGGATACGGCGTTCGCGGCCAGGTGCAAGATGGAACCAGTCGAGCGCCGCGCGATAGTGCGGATCGACAACATGAACCCATCGCGCCAAACGTTTGGCGCTTACTATCAGTTCCCAGTTCTCGTTGCTGGTTAGCTCCACGCGAACCTCAAGTCCGAGTTCGTGGCGCTGCGTGCAGGCGCGCTCGGGGAAGTGGAATGCTTCGGACAATACGGCGCCGCTAACCTTGTCTCGCAAGGTAATCACGGTGGCATCGTGGGCGCGCGGACCGAACCGGTACGCGTAGGTGAAATCGAAGAACTGGCCGAGCAGGTCGGAGGCCTGGATACGTGCCGTGCTGCGTGCCGCAAGCGTCACATCTCTCGACGCGCTGGCTACCTTCGTCGTGCCGTCACGAAGGCACGCGAGTTCGAGATGAGCGTGGATGTCCACGGCGGTTTCATTGATCAAATGCACATCGAGGCCGTCAAGGCCTTCGTCGGTGATGAGGGCTGCTACTGGACGCAACACCTGCGCGAGGCCGTGCCAGGCGCTTTTGGGCGCTCCCAGAGCATCGATTACACCCCAGCCCGCGCCGGGCCGGAGGTCCTGCAACTGCCAGACAATCCCGCCGGCGCACGACGAACCATGGCGGCGCCATTCCGAGAAGACTTCGGTCATGACCTCGGCCACGACCGCGCGCGACAGGTCGAGATAGCGCTCGGGGTCTTCGTATCGAAGACGAGCGGGATCGACTTCGTAGAGCGTGCGCAGGTAGTGCTCGCGCACGTCGTCGAAGTCCCAGCCCGCGCCGGGGTCTCGCGGCACGGCGGCTTTCCAGCGCGGCTCGTGCGGTTTCGATGCGAGCGGCACGGCGTTGAGCGCGACATCGTCGGGGACGTTGGCGAAAGCCAGGCATTCGCTGGCGAACCGCACGTTCGCACGACGGGCGTCTTCGAGCGGCCGCTGGTAAGCGCCGACGCCGTAGTAATGCGTGACGCCCGCGCGCGTGGCGAACGGCCACGCAGTGGCGCCGGCTTCACTCGTGGGCACGCTCGGCGAGTTCATCACGTAAGGCACATCGGGCCGCAAAGCAGCCACAATCGATGGCAATTGCTGAGTAAATAACGTTTGCGCGCGCAGTTCGGGCGGCAGGCCAAGCATGGCTCCCTGCTGGTCGGCTTCACTACCGCCGCATAGAACGCCAAGCGACACGAAGCGTCGTGTACGCGACAGGAATTGTTCGGTTTCGCGCTGGACACTGGCCGTAAAGGCCGCATCCGTCGGATAGTCGAAATTCGCAAATGCAAAATCTTGCCAGATCAAAAGCCCGTATTCATCCGCCAATCCATAGAACGCATCAGACTCGTAGAGCATCGTGCCGCCCACGCGCAAGAGGTTCATGCCGGCGTCACGAGCGAGCTGGAAAAACGTTTGCGCCTGCTCACGCGAGCCGCTGAGGGACACGAGATCCGCGTGCGTCCAGCATGCGCCGCGCGCAAAAACAGGGACGCCGTTGACCACTAGCTGAAAGCCATCGCCCAATGGGCCGCGGTCTACGCGCAGTTCCCTGAAGCCGATGCGTCCAAGCTCGATCACTTCATTGTTAGCAAACTCGAGCGCGACGCGATGCAAGGCCGGGTCACCATGCGTATGCGGCCACCAGCGCGGCGCATCAGGAACGCGCAACGTACCGCCAAGCGTTTGCGTATCGCTCCATTGCAGCGTTACCGATGCATCGTTGCAAACAAGTCGTGCGGTCTGTTCGCGTTGTGGATGGACAAACCTGAGCGTGAGGTGAATCAGGCCGTCGTTGCCATCGAGGCTTGAATGCAGATCCACGCGATCAATCGACGTGGCCGATTCACCGAGCAATTCCACTGGCCGCCATGGCCCCACGGCTTGTATTGGCGGGCACCAGCCGGGCATGTGGCCAAGCAGGGTCGTGCGTACGTTGCGCAGCGTGGCCGGTTGAGCAAGCCTCGGCCGCCAGCGCGCGCGGGACCGTTTGGCGCCAAGCGCGGCGCTCAGCGAACGGAAGCAGAGATACAGCGTGGCGTGTCCATCCAGATGCAGGTCGAGATCGTGCGCGACGAACATCGAATCGGAATCGAGCAGTTTTGTATTATCGAGCCAGACTTCCGAAAGTGTTGCAAGTCCGTGCATGCGCAAACGGCGCAGCCCTTTTTCGCATAGGACCAGTCGATACCAGTGGTCATCAAAAGCGAATGCCGGCGGACTCTCCAGATCGAGTTTGCCGGCCTCACGCCACGCCGATGCAACCGTGCCCGGCACGGGCGCGGCGAGCCATCCTTCAGCGCTCAACGCGGCGGGCGTGGTGCATGCGCCGGCATGCGTGGTGAGGCACTCCCAGCCTTCGGACAGCAGGCGGGGAAAAAAAGCGGACGGCAAAGCACTGGCGCCGGGCGATGGGTCGCTCATGGCGGTTTCCTCGAATGGCATTGTGTCGTGGCGTCGAGGCGACCCACTCTTATAGTGTGTAGCCGGCGCGCCGGCCGGGACGCGTCGTTGCTAGCTTGTTTTCGGCTGGCCCGGGCAAAACTTTAAGTCCGCCCAAAAAAGGGCGGACGTCAGGGCGGGGGCCGGCAATGAGTAATTATCTGCTAGCGGATCAGCGCGGCAAGCGGTTCCACGATTTTGTCGTAAGACTCTTCCAGCACATCGAAACACTCGTGACACGGGTCCCGGCGGCCGCGAGCAATGGCCCGTACCAGCCGGAACTGCATCACCATCGACTCCGTCGCGATGCGTTGCGCGGCGCTCGGCATTTCGTCGGGAATAGCGAAACCACGCTCGCGCATCCAGACAAGGTACCGCGACAGGAACTCGAAGTTCGAGCCCAGTTGCCGCATCATGTTGAACGTGTACAGGTGGAAGTGCTCCGGGCCGCGCTCGAACAGCATCTCGAGATGCTCGGGAAAAGCCGCTCGCCATTGCGTGATCGGATTGCGCGCCGGTCGCCGCTGCAAGTGCTGAACCAGCAGATCCGCCGATGCTTCCGCCAGCGCCGTGCCGCTCAGCGGCGCCCGGGCCCGCTTGCAGAACTCCACGTACGGAAACAGTAGCTCGGGACGGCTATCGAGTTCCGGCAGCCTCCGAAACACGCCTTCATAGTCCTCGCCGTCCAGCACGAAATAACCCGTGTTGTGGAAATAACCTAGCCGGCGCGAGCGCGGATCGATGTAATCCACGCCAATGGTCGTCTTCGTGTGACCTTGCCGGTATGACGTGGCGCGCGTGTCGGGCAAGTAAAACGCATCGACTTCAGCCAGCACCGTATGGCCGCGTTGAGTCTGCGTGCGCACGCGGTCTTCCAGTGAATCGTAGATGGCCAGTTCCTGGACCTGCAAACCGTAGAGTTTGTCGAGGTCCTCCAGCGGAAACTTGAAGAACGTGAACTGGTCGCCTTCGAAGTCTTGCGTCACCGTAAAGGCAAGCGCTGCGCGCGGATCAAGTCCATAGCCGTGCAGCAACTCGATCCACAAATCCACGTAGCAATTTGTTTCCGCCCAGACCCGTTCGCCCTGATGCAGCGAGTGCGACTGGTGTTTGCGCACGCCCATGTGGGGCGGGTGCAATTGCACGACCCGGGCGCGCTCGCGGCTGGAATTGGTTGCGCCGCTGCTATGGACGGCAGTCATGACAGTGCCCCGAGTCCGGCGCTGATACGCGACTGCGTATCGCCCCAGAGGAACTCACGCACGTCTGCAGGCCACGCTTTGACGTCGAGACCATGATGACGGAAGAGGGCAAGCGTCGTACGTTCCATGCCGAATCCCACGCACGCGGTATGCGCCAGTTCACCGTCCGCCTGGGCGATCTTCCAGATCTCGCCGAAGTGTTCCATGTGATAGTTGAACGACAGGCAGGCCGTCGGCCGGTCCGGCGTTGCAACCGGAATCAGCAGTTCGAATTTCAGTTGCTGGGCACGCTGGCTGTCGGCCACGATCTTGCCGCCACGGCCGAAGAACGGGTCGTTGGCGAGATCGATTTCGAACGGCAGGCCAAGCATGTTCACGAGCAGCGAACCCCGCTCGATCCACTTCTGCCGGAAATCCATGACTTGCTGCGGACTGCCGAGGCGCACGTATTCGCGCATCCGGAACATCTGCATGCGGCCCGGATCAATGGAGGGTTCATGGCGGAAACAATACGCAAACACGTCGACAGTCGCACCGTCTTCGGCCAGCGCACCGCGCTTGGCGATGGTCGGGTAGATCGGATAGCAAGCAGCTGGCGTCAGGACCAGGCGAGTGGGCTTTTGCTGGTCCATCCATTCATCGGTGCGTTCTTCTTCGCCTACCGATACAGTTTTTTCGAGCGCTTCCAGTAGCCGGTGATGACCCCGGTCATTGCCCTGGAACGAGTGGATCGTGCCGGCGAGATCGGGGAAGCTCTTCAGGTATTCGCTGTCCTCGAAGTCGTGACGGCGCATGGCGGGCGGGAAGCGCAGCACTTCAGCTTCCTGGTCGGCGCCCAACAAGGTGATCGCGTTGTTGAGGCGGTCGATGATGTCCTCGAATACCTGGCTGCGGCCATACAAGCCGTCTTCGCCCGTGTCGATCAGGATTCCCGCTTCAATCAAACGATCCCGCAACGTGATGTCCGAAGCGTTATAGGTGGATGCTTGTTGCGCATCGGCGGCTGCGATGGCCGCGTGTTCCGTTACCGTGTTCATGTCTTAGATTCTCCCCGTAGCCGGCGTGCGCTGCGCAAGCAGCAGGTTCGCCGTGTTCAATTGGATGCGGTCGTTGCTGATCATCAGCGGTGCTGAGAAAAGATCGCGTAGATGACGCCCGACGCTGTAGTCAGTGTTGTTTTTGTAGCCCGCCATGCCGCAGATCATCAGCGTCTCCTGCACGACCTGCAGCGCGGACGACGAGATGCTGAGCTTCAGCGTGTTCATGTCGGATGCCAGGCTCAACGATGCGCCAAGGGGCGTATCGAAATCGCAGGCTTCCTGTGCATCGCGTGCAATGCGTTCCGAAGAAGCTTCGGTTGCGGCATCGAGTGCGACCTTGAGGCGCGCCTGCATCATGCGTAACTGAGCGACTGCGTCCGCGAGCCGTCCCGCTGAAGGGGGCAATGCACCCGGTTTGCCGCGCGCCTGGGCACGGAAGAACTGGTGCGCGCGGCTGACGGCGTCAGCGGTAATGCCGATCCATACCGATGCCCAGAGCGTGTGCGAAACCGGCAACATGCTCTGGTCCGCGATCTGGGCGAACGGCACGGGCAGGATCTGCTCGGCGCGGCCCTCGGCGATGAGCCGGAAGCTTTCGCTGCAGGTGCCGCGCATGCCGAGCGAGTCCCAGCCGCCGCGTTTTTCCAGCACGAGCGAGTCGCGCGGGGCCACGATCAGCACCTGGTCCGACGCGCTAGCCTCCGGATTGCGGCGCGCGGTGACCAGGATGCAGTCCGCGTGCTCGCCGTACGAGATGGTCGGTGCGAGCTTCTCGATCCTGAACGCGCCGTCGACCAGTTCGACCGCACAAGCGCTGGTGCGCATGTTGCCGCCGATGGTTTCCTCCGACGTCGCCGAGGCGAGCAGCCATTGCTCGTCCACCAGGCGCGCGATCATCTCGCGTTGCCAGGGAACTGCGTTGCCCTGATCGACAATGCACGCCACCTGGCTCTGATGCATCGCATAGACCATTGCAGTCGATGAACACGCACGCGCCAGCGTTTCGCAAATGCGCGCTACTTCGGCAAGCGTCAGGCCCGCCCCGCCGAGTGCTGCGGGGATCATTGCGGACAGCAGCCGTTCGCGGCGCATTGCCTCGAAGGCTTCCACCGGGAAGCGTGCGTCGCGATCGACTGCGGTGGCATGAAGTGCTGCGACTTGCGCCACACGGCGGGTGGCGGCCAGCCACGCGGGCTCGGCCGACGCTTGCCGGACGTCTTCCACGATCTGTGCTGCCACGACCGCGGCTTCTTCGGCCTTTACTGTTGCAAGGACGGCGACATCCGTCGGGGCGTTCATGCTGCGGCCTGCGCCAGTTGCAGCTCGGTCACCGCGGCGGCGAGCGAGTCGATCGACGAAAACAGGCGGCGCGTCAGCATGCGGTCGGGGATTTCGATATTGAACTCGTCTTCAACGGCGAGCATCAGATGAACCGTCGCGAGCGACGACAAGCCGGCGGCGTAGAGGTCGGCGTCATCGGCGAGCGAGTCAGCGGGAACGTCGAGCCGGGCGGATTCGGTAAGGATGCGGCGCAGTGCGGATTTCATGTAATAGCCCCCCAAAGAAGCGTCACTAAAGGTGTTTCACCTGGGACCGGCCGCAGCCGCTTGATATCGGCTTGGTCGCGTGACCGGAACCGGACTGGTCGTGCAATCGGCAACCTGGCGCACGTTTGTTTTGAAGCCTGGAGCCTTGTCCCGTGTGGGCGGGTGTCGGGCTTTTGTTTCAGGCTTTTTCTCGCGGCAGTTCGTCATTCGCCGATTGCGGTTCGGTTGACCGTATTTAACGGATTAGCAAGGGGTTGCGTCGGTGCGATGCCGCACGGAAGTTAAGTGGTCTACGACTTAAGGTATGAACATCGACAAGCCGGTGTTGCCGGCTTTATCTGGAGCAGGACTGGCACATGAACTGGAAAGCACTCGACTTCGAGCAAATCACCGCAAGGGAGCTGTATCTGATCCTGCGGGCGCGAAGCGCTGTGTTCGTTGTCGAACAGTCCCATGTGCATCTGGACCCGGACGGACGCGATGAAACGTCGCTCCATGTGTTTGCAGTCGACGATATTTCGCGGCCGATGCCCGTCATGGCCTATGCGCGCTTGCATGAGGGCAGCGCGGGGCCGGCAGAGGCGAGCGTGGTCATGGTGGACAAGATCCTCACGAGCCCGCTACGACGCGGCGACGGCACCGCTGCAGCACTGATTGCGCGTGTGCTTGCCGCAGCGGGCGAACGTTGGCCGGGGCGGGGAGTGCGCTTGCTGGCGCCGGTGGGCTTGCGCGGGTTTTACGAAGCATTCGGATTTCGCAAGGATGAGGGGCCGTTTGTCGAGCGCGGGGTCCGCTTGATCGGGCTGATCCGCAAGAGCCGTCATAACGGCCGGATGAACCAGCATGCCGGCGAAGCGGATTTCGTCGATACGGTCGAAGAAGTTTGACGTTGTCCAGAACACAGCAGCGCAAGAAGCAGAACGAGCACAAGGAAGCACAAGAAAACCGTATTTGCAGGGGCCTAACGTCGGCATTAGACGTTTCTAAATGACACAGAGGACGCGAGTGACGTGCATTGCACGAACACCACGCCGACCTCTCCTTCACAGGATTTAACGATGTCGAGTGTTTCGATAACGAATGGGCGTGACAAAGTGCCGGACGGGGCCGTCGGGACGTGGAAGACGCCGTGGATGGCGCAACGCGAGAAGATGGCGTCCGCGCCTGCACCGTCGCCGGCCGCAAAGGCAGCGCGCGCAGCGAAGCTCGCGGCCGATGCCGCGGAGTCCAGGCAGCGCGCGGAATTGAGCCGTCGGCGCCGGTTGATGATTGCGCCGCTGGGGTTTGCCGCGCTCACGGGGTTATTGCTCGTGCTGCATCAGAGCCGCGTGCTGGAACTGTTCTATCCGGCAGGTGCGGTCCTGGTCGCCGCGATCCTCTACAAACGTTCGCCTGCGCACTATCTCTCGTTCGTCGTGTGGCTGTTCTTCCTCACACCGGAAGTACGGCGCCTGTCCGACTACTTCAACGGCACCTTCAGCGACCGCAGTCTCATCATGCTCGCACCGGTGATAGCGGCCGCGCTGTGCGGCATGAACCTGCTGACCCATTTTCGTGTACTGATGCAGCGGCGGGCGATCCCGCTCACGCTGATCGTGCTTGGCATCTTCTATGGCTATGTGATCGGCATGGTGGGCGCCGGGATTGCGGCGGCCTCCTATACGCTGATCTCGTGGTTGTTTCCGGTGCTGATCGCCTTTCACATCCTGGTGACGTGGCGGCAATACCCCGAGTATCACCGCACGATGCTCAAGACCTTCGTGTTCGGCGGCTTCGTGATTGCGGCGTACGGTGTGTACCAGTACGTCAGTCCGCCGCCCTGGGACGCGTTCTGGCTGGTGCAGTCGGGCATGATCTCCGAGGGCGTGCCGTTGCCGTTCGGCATGCGGGTTTCCAGCACGATGAATTCGTCAGGCCCCTTCGCGATTGCAATGATGGCCTGCCTGCTGATGACGCTTGCCGCGCGCAACAAGACTGCTTTCCTCGCCGGCGGCCTGGCCGTGCCCGCGTTGATCGGCACGATGTCGCGCAGCGTGGTCGGCGGTCTCGCTATTGGACTCGCGTACCTGTTCCTCATGCTCGATGGCCGTAGCCGCTTGCGCCTGGTCGGCGGTATTGCGGTGATCGTGCTGCTGTGTTCGCCGGTCGCCATGATCGATGAAATCTCGGACAAGGCGATGGCGCGTTTCTCCACGGTGACCCAGCTCGATAACGACTACAGCTATCAGGTTCGCACTGAGATCTACGACCACTTCCTCTCCGAGATGACGACCAATATTGCGGGGCAGGGTCTTGGCATGACCGGTCTCGGCTCGAAGCTCTCGGGCGATGGATCGTCGAACAATGTTGACTTCGACAGTGGCTTGATGGAAGTGCCGTACGTGCTGGGATGGCCGGGTACGCTGCTCTACGCGGCAGGGGTGCTGATGCTGATCCTGCGCGCCTTCGTTGCCAGCTTCGCCCGCAAGAACGACCGCTTTGCGGTAGCCGGTGCAGCCGCAGCCTTCGGCGTGCTGGCCATGATGGTGTTCGTCAATACGCTGATCGGTTCGGGCGGCATGTTCTTTTTCATCGGCGTGATGTTGCCGGTGACCGGCTGGCGTTATGCACGCGAGATGCAACAGCCGGCGCGCGCTGCCGCCGTTCGTGCGGAGGCTGCGGTCATGCCGGGTGGTGCAACCACGGGGACCGCGGTGCAGCGGAACATTGCGCTGCCGTCCACGCTGCCGTCCACGCTGACGTTGCGCACATGAGCGCCGTCTGTGATCGGCCCAGCCAGGTATCGGACAGCCCGACAGAACATTCAGTATTCAACGAGGATCGTATGAATCTACTTATCGTCACCCACACCGTCGGCCGCAACGACGGGCAAGGGCGCGTCAATTACGAGGTCGTCCAGGCGGCACTTGCCGCGGGCCATTCGGTCACGCTGCTCAGCACCAAGGTCGACGAAACGTTGAGCCGGCATCCACGCATCACGGTGGTTCGCGTGCCGGCGAGCCGGGTGCCCACGCGCTTGCTGAAGTACCAGGCGTTTGCGTTGCGCGCCGCTGCTTTTATTCGCGCGCACCGTCATGAATTCGACGTGGTGCAGGTCAATGGTTTTATCGCGTGGACAGATGCCGATGTGAACGCCATCCACTTCGTACACACCGGTTGGTATGAAAGCGGCTATTACCCGTTTCGCCTGAGCGGCGGTATGTATGCCGCGTATCAACTGTTGTTCACACGACTCAATGCGTGGTGCGAACGCTGGGCGTTCAGGCATGCACGCGTGCTGGTGCCCGTGTCGGAGAAGGTGAGTTCGGAGCTGGTATCGCTTGGCATGTCGCGCGACAAGATCCACGTGATTCACAACGGCGTGGATAACGTCGAGTTCTCGCCGGATTTGTCGCAGACATCGCAGCGCGAGCGTTTCAAGTTGCCCGAAGACCCGTTCATGCTGCTGTTCGCCGGCGATCTGCGCACCGCGCGCAAGAACCTTGACACCGTGCTGCGTGCGCTCGTTACGTGTCCGTCCAATGTGCATCTCGCGGTGGCCGGCGGCGTGGAGAACAGTCCGTATCCGGCAATGGCGGCTGCGCTTGGCGTGGCGGATCGCGTGCACTTCGTCGGGATGATCCGTGATATGCCCACGCTGATGCGTTGCGCCGATGCATTTGTGTTCCCGTCGCGTTACGAAGCCATGAGCCTTGTGCTGCTCGAGGCGCTTGCTTCCGCCTTGCCGGTGATTACCGTGCACACGACCGGCGGCGCGGAGGTGGTCACCGAGGAGTGCGGCATCGTGCTCGACGATCCCGACAATGAAACTGCGCTCGCCGAAGCGATCTCATTGATCGCATCCGACCCGATGCGTGCCCGCGAAATGGGACTGGCGGCTCAGGCGCTGGCCGCGACGTTGTCCTGGCAGACCATGGCAGCGCGCTATCTCGCGCTTTTTGAAGATATTGCGAAAACACGCAAGGCCGCTCGCCGTAATGCGCGGGCTTGCCAAGAAACCGTATCGGTGAAGACATGAGTACCGCCCTCAAATCAATGACTGCGCCTGCAAGTACGACCACTCCCGCCGCAGGCCGCGCGCCCAAGGCCAACAGTACGAACAAACCGTTGAACCCGGCTTCGGGCAAAGCTTCGAAGGACGCGTTAAATCCGCCATCAAAACCGCGGACGATCGACTCGCTGCAGATCGGCATGAACTGGTTCGATGAACGTCCGGGCGGCCTCGACCGCATGGTCAGCGCGCTGATCCAGTCGCTGCCCGCTCAGGGCGTTACGGTGCGAGGCCTGGTCGCGGGAAGCGAAAACGTGCGGACATCGACACATGGCGTGGTAACGCCGTTCGCTGCCCCCGATGCGCCTCTTGCTAAACGTGTGATCGCCTTGCGGCGGGCCGCGGTCGAACTGCGTAACGCCCGTATGCCCGACGTGGTCGCCGCGCATTTCGCGTTGTACGCAGCGCCCGTGCTCGGCAAGTTTTCGCGTGTACCGAAGGTGATCCATTTCCACGGACCCTGGGGCGATGAATCGGCGCACGGCGCGCGCGGTCAGGCGAATGTGGCGCTACGGCGCGCCGTTGAACGGCACGTGTATCAGCGCGGCAATCTGCATATCGTGTTGTCCCAGGCCTTTGCCGATGTATTGCACAAGCAGTACGGCGTGAACGAACGCACCATTCGCATCGTCCCGGGTTGTGTCGATGTCGATCATTTCAACTCCGACATCGACCGGCGTACCGCACGGACTGCGCTCGGACTTCCGCAAGACCGGCCGATGCTTTTCTGCGTGCGCCGCCTCGTCTCGCGCATGGGCCTCGAAGACCTGATCGACGCCATGTTCGTCGTGCGCCAGCAAGTGCCCGACGTGCTGTTGACCATCGCCGGCAAGGGGCCGCTGATGGCGGCGTTGCAGGCGCGTATCGACTACCGGGGTTTGTCGCAGCATGTGCGTCTCGCGGGGTTTGTCGCCGACGAAGCGCTGCCGCTCTGGTATCGCTCGGCTGATGTGTCGGTCGTACCGACAACCGCGCTGGAAGGGTTCGGCCTGACCACCATCGAGTCGCTTGCAAGCGGCACTCCGGTGATCGTGACACCCGTGGGCGGTTTGCCTGAAGCGGTCGCTCCACTGAGTCAGGAGCTGGTGCTGGAATCGGGCGGTTTTCAGGCGCTGGGAGCAGGGCTCGCCGGTGCGTTGCTTGGCAAGCGGGTGCTTCCCAGCGACGCCGAGTGCCGCGCGTATGCGCGCTCGCACTTCGATCTGCCGGTGATCGCCGCGCAGACCGCGACGGTGTATCGCGAGGCTATCGACTCGCACTGAACGAGAGAGCAGTTACCTGACGTAACCCGCTGTAACCCGCAAGAAGAAAGAAGGGCCCGGGCGCCCCAGGCGCCGCTCAACCTCGAACCAGACCTAGTCATGAAAATCGTTCACCTGGCCACGCACGCGCAATGCAACGGCAACGGCACCGTCAACGCGATGGTCGATCTGGCGTGCATGCAAGCACGCGCCGGACACGACGTCGCGGTCGCTTCTTCGGGCGGTGCTTTCGAGTCGTTGTTGCGACGCCATGGCGTCACGCACTCGCTGCTGCAGCAGTCGCGCCAGCCCTGGCGCGTACCGGCCATGATCGCGGGTTTTGGCCGGTTGATCGAGCGCTT
>NZ_JAQGMM010000135.1 GCF_028292365.1 Caballeronia sp. | reverse complement strand
TGCGCAATGCTGCTCAGGTTCACCACGCGCGGCGCGGCGCTCTTCTGCAACAACGGCAGCAACTGCGCGGTCAGCGCGAAGTGACCGAGATAGTTGGTACCGAACTGACGCTCGAAGCCATCGGCGGTTGTTTCGTGCTTGGGCAACATCATGACGCCGGCGTTGTTCACGAGCAGATCAATCGCCGAACCGTCGCCAAGCAGTTGTTGCGTCGCGCTCGATATTGACGCGAGGCTTGCAAGATCAATGGCTTCAAAACGAATTTGGGCATCGGGCACTTCGCGGCGAATGCGTTCAAGCGCAGTTCGCCCCTTCGCGTCGCTGCGGCCGGTGAGAATCACTTCTGCGCCGGCGCGGGCCAGTTCAAGCGATGTTTCGTAACCTAATCCACCGGTTGCGCCAGTCACCAACGCGCGTTTGCCCGATTGCGAGGGAATGTTAGCCGCGGTCCATGTGTTCATCTGCACGTCCTCCAAAGTGTTTTTGCGTGAGTAATCAGTCATTAAAACGCTAGAAAAAGCGAGCAACAAAATGTGCCCGCTTGATCAATCGGTCATTCAACTACGTGCACTGCGGGCGATACCGTTCCAGAACACCTCGAATCCAATCGTCCGGTACCGACCGGCCTCCGCTGGATAGGCCGTCATGAAGGCCATGGTGGTTTCAGCCATCGATTTCATGCTGGCAGCAATAAACGCGACCGGATAAGCATGCAAAACACCCGTGTCGATACTGTGTTGTGCAAGCGCTTCGATCTCGGCAAACGGTTCATAACCGACTGCCTTTGACTCTTCGCTGACCGTATCCGCCACCGACAACTGGTCCAGCACATTCAGACGCTGTGGATTCGCGACACCCCAATCGACGAATGCGCCCCACAGATATTCCAACCGGTCGCGCACT
Source organism: Caballeronia sp. (assembly GCF_028292365.1). Lineage (GTDB taxonomy): Bacteria > Pseudomonadota > Gammaproteobacteria > Burkholderiales > Burkholderiaceae > Caballeronia. The sequence continues at coordinate 14,486 of NZ_JAQGMM010000135.1, read as the reverse complement.
GGTCCCGTGCGCGGGAACCGGGTCATCAGGGCGTCGGCGAGATCGAGCTTGATGGAGCGGTATAGCGCGTTCACCAGCTCGTCCTTCGTGCGGAAGTACGTGAACAGGGTGCCCTCCGCTACGCCTGCCTGTTTCGAAATAGCCGATGTCGGCGCAGCCGACAGCCCGCGCTGGGCAAAAACCTGTTCCGCAGCGAGCAGCAGCGCGTTGTGTTTGTCATCGCTTTTGGGTCGGGCCATCGTGCGTGATCGGATCAAAAATGTGATTAATGAGTGAATACTCAATTATACCTATTTTCGAGATAGCGGCAAGACAGCGCAGGACACCTGGCCTTTGGCACTAAAAAAACCTTACAAAGTCGGCCGGATGGACCAAATCTTGCCCGTGCTAGCATCCGGCACTTGCATTAGTAAGGGTGATCAGGCGTTGAATCTCGCGCTCATCGCTTGGACTCCGCCTCACTCAGGGATCTCATGAATAACCGCTCGGTTCACCAGAACTTTTTCCATCTCTTGCTGTTTGTTGTCACCGTTGCGCTTTGCTGGATCTTGCTGCCGTTCTTTGGCGCGATCTTCTGGGGGACAATTCTCGCGATCCTGTTCCAGCCGTTGCAGCGTTATCTCGCCGCTAAATTCGGCAAGAGGCGCAATCTGGCGGCGTTCGCCACGCTGGGCTTGACGATCGTGATCGTGATCCTGCCGATCAGTTTCGTCGCGGCCACGCTGGTCCAGGAAATCGGTCTCGCGTACGCCCAGGTCAAGGCGGGCCAGCCTAATTTCACGACCTACTTCCAGCAGGCCATTCACGCACTGCCGAACTCGGTGCAGACGCTGCTCGGCCGTTTTGGCCTGACCGATATCCCGAGCATTCAACAACGTCTGACCAGCGGCGCGGCTGCGATCAGCCAGTTCGTGGCCTCGCAGGCGTTGAGCATTGGCCAGAACACGTTCCAGTTCGTGATCAGCTTCGGCGTGATGTTGTATCTCGTGTTTTTCCTATTGCGCGACGGTGGTGAAATCGGGCGGCGCATCCGCCGCGCCCTGCCCTTGGACGACGAACCGAAGCAACACCTGATCGCCAAGTTCACGACCGTCGTCCGCGCAACGGTGAAGGGCAATATCGCCGTGGCGGCCGTTCAGGGTTTCCTCGGCGGCATGATCTTCATGTTCCTGGGTATCCAGGGCTCACTGCTGTGGGGCGTGCTCATGGCCTTTCTGTCGCTGCTGCCGGCCATTGGCGCTGCGCTGGTCTGGGCGCCGGCAGCAGCCTATTTCCTGCTGACCGGCGACATTTGGCGCGGCGTGATTTTGATCTTGTTCTGCGTGGTGGTGATCGGCTTGGTCGACAACGTGCTGCGCCCTATCCTGGTCGGCAAGGACACAAAAATGCCTGACTGGGTGGTCCTGATTTCCACGCTCGGTGGAATGGGATTGTTCGGGATCAACGGATTCGTGATCGGACCGCTGATCGCCGCACTGTTCATGGCAAGCTGGGATTTGTTCACGCAAGACGAAGAAGCCAGGAAAATCGATAAGCTTTAAGGTTTCGGTCCGGCTCAATAAAAAACCGGCTCGCTGAGTGAATCAGCGAGCCGGTTTTTATGTCTGGGTAAATAGTGCCAAATAACTCAGCGTTTCTCCGCCCCGGTGTATTTACAATCGAAGCGCTTTCTCACTGTTCCATTTTCGTCCACGCTTTCAAGATACACGTCGAATTGCCATAGCCGCGCCATGTGCTTGAGGACCTCTTCGCTGTCATTGGTGAGGTGACGGTTATCGGTCATGAAATGGCGTAGCGTCAGACTACGATCGCCGCGCGTATTCACCGAATACACCTGGATATTCGGCTCACGATGATGCATGTCGTACTGCCGCGACAACGCCTGGCGAACATAGCGGTAACCGCTTTCGTCGTGAATAGCGGACACTTCCAGCGAGTCGCGCATATCGTCGTCAAGAATGGAGAACAGGCGCATTTCGCGAATCAGATGCGGCGACAAATACTGCGCAATAAAACTCTCGTCCTTGAAATTGCGCATGGCGTAATGCAGCGCTTCAAGCCAGTCGCTGCCCGCAAGCTCCGGAAACCATTCGCGATCCTCGTCCGTTGGGTGTTCACAGATGCGGCGAATATCGCTCATCATGGAAAAACCCAGCGCATACGGGTTGATGCCGCTGTAATACTGCTTCGTCACGGGGGGTTGATACACCACGTTACTGTGCGAATGCAGGAACTCCATCATGAAACCGTCTTCCAGGCGGCCTTCCGCATACAGCGTATTGAGCAGCGTGTAATGCCAGAACGTGGCCCATCCTTCGTTCATGACCTGCGTTTGCCGCTGCGGATAAAAATACTGGCCGACCTTGCGGACAATGCGAATAACTTCTCGCTCCCACGGCTCAAGCAGCGGCGCATTTTTCTCCGCAAAATACAGCAAATTTTCCTGCGGTTCCGGGGGATAACGGCTTTCAATTTCCTCAGTCGTAGTCGCCTTTTTATTCGGCAGCGTGCGCCAGAGTTCATTCACCTGCGACTGCAAATAGGCTTCGCGCTCGCGCCGTGCGGCCACTTCCTTCGCCAGCGACAATTTTTGCGGCCGTTTATACCGGTCGACACCATAGTTCATCAGCGCGTGACACGAGTCGAGCAGTTCCTCTACCCGGTCAATACCATGCCGTTCCTCGCATTCCGCGATGTAATTCTTCGCATAAACGAGGTAATCGACAATGGCATGGGCGTCCGTCCACAGCCTGAACAGGTAGTTGCCCTTGAAAAACGAGTTGTGTCCGTACGCCGCGTGCGCGATGACGAGCGCCTGCATCGTCATCGTGTTTTCTTCCATCAGGTACGCAATGCACGGATTCGAGTTGATGACGATCTCGTAGGCCAAGCCCATTTGCCCGCGCCGATAACTCTTCTCGGTGGACAGGAAGTGCTTGCCGAACGACCAGTGCCGGTAGTTCACCGGCATGCCGACCGACGCGTACGCGTCCATCATCTGCTCGGCGCTGATGAGTTCGAGCTGGATTGGGTAGACGTCGAGCCCATAACGCTGTGCGACACGGGCAATCTCGGTGTCGTATTCCTCGATCAGCTCGAAGGTCCAGTCCGATGGACACGGCAACGGCCTTTTTTCCGCCACGTTCATGCTGTCTCCTTCCGACGCCGGGCTTTTGCGAGACTTCCTGGCCTTTTGTGGCGCGCTGTCTTGTGCTTTCAGTTCTTCGCCAGGTTTGAGGTGATACCCACGTGCTTCGTTGTCCAAATGCCGTGTTGTCATGCAGCCGCCTGTTGTTTCTCAAACAATTCGCGAAAGACAGGATAAATATCCGCAGCCGATTCAACTTTCTTCATCGCGAGTTCAGGCGCGCTTTGTTTCAGATGAGCGTATTCCACCCAGAGATTCTGCTCTTCAGGCGCCACTTGAATATAAGCAAAATAGCGCACCTTCGGCAAAATGTCCTCGGCGAGAAGCTTCCTGCACTTCGGCGAATCATCAGTCCAGTTGTCGCCGTCGGACGCTTGCGCACCGTAGATATTCCACTCCGTGGGCGAATACCGTTCGTCCATGATCTTCTTCATCAGCTCCAGCGCGCTCGACACGACCGTACCGCCGCTTTCGGTCGAGTGGAAGAACGTTTCTTCGTCCACTTCTTCAGCGCGCGTGTGATGCCGGATGAAAACGACTTCAATCTTTTCGTAATTCCGATTCAGGAACAGGTACAAGAGAATGAAGAACCGCTTCGACAGATCCTTGCGCTGCTCGTCCATGGAACCCGACACGTCCATCAGACAAAACATCACGGCCTTGCTCGAGGGTGTGGGCTGCTTGGTCCGGTTGACATACCGCAAGTCGAATGGGTCGATGAAAGGAATGCGCGTGATGCGTCCTTTCATGATCACGATATCGGCTTCCAGCCGCGCGATTTCCTCGGGATCACCTTTCTCGTCCAGGAGCACTTCCAGCTGACGCTCCATCTCGTGCAACTGACGCGACAACGGCGACCCTAGCGCGATCCGCCGCCCGAGGGCACTGCGCAGCGAACGGACGACATCGATATTGTTCGGCGTTCCTTCAGCCGAAAAGCCCGCCCGAACATTCTTCCATGTGGGCACGGCGGCTAACTGAGTTTTGACGAGACGCGGGAGCTCGAGGTCATCGAAGAAATACTGCATGAACTCTTCACGCGATAACTCGAACACGAAGTCGTCCTGCCCTTCGCCCTCGTTACTCGCGGTCTTGCCGCCGCCACCGCCGCCGCCATTCGGGCGTGCGATCTTGTCGCCACGAATGTATTCGGCGTTACCCGGATGCACGAGCTCGCGCTTTCCGCCAGGGCCATGCCGGAACGACGGTTCGGCGATGTCCTTCTTCGGAATCGTGATGCTTTGCGTGCTCTGGATGTCTTTGATGCTTCGATCCCGAACGGCATCCGACACCGCGCGGCGAATATAGTTTTTGACACGACGCAAAAAGCGTTCGCGGTTGGCAATGCTCTTGTTCTTACCGGCTAACCTGCGGTCGATGATTTGATGCAGCACATCCAGTCTCCCGCGTAATTGGCGAGGAAGCGAAGCGCTGGCGGTCTGAACCGCGCGCGGCGGCGCAAGACCGTAAGGCACTCGCCAAGATGTTCGCGTTTCCGCTGGCACGAGGCCAGCATCACGCGAACGTATGACTATAAAACCGACAACACAACTGCGATTCAATCACGTTTTACGGGGCTTCGCTGAGAACTCATTCATCTCCCTGTCGAAAATCATCAAAAACGATCAAAAAACGCACTTGCACGGACAGCATCACGACGTCACGATCCTGCATCACGACGACTTCCGCACCCGGAGATACCAGTCGCAGAGCAGGCGCACTTGCTTCGGCGTGTAGCCCTTCGCGACCATGCGGTTGACAAAATCTTCATGCTTGCGTTGTTCTTCTGCCGATCCCTTGGCATTGAACGAGATCACCGGCAGAAGCTCTTCAGTGTTCGAGAACATCTTCTTCTCGATCACGACGCGCAACTTCTCGTAGCTGATCCACGCCGGATTCTTGCCGCCATTCGCAGCCCGGGCCCGCAGCACGAAGTTCACGATTTCGTTGCGGAAGTCCTTCGGGTTGCTGATGCCTGCCGGCTTCTCGATCTTCTCCAGTTCCGCATTCAACGAAGCGCGGTCGAAACTTTCGCCGGTATCGTGATCACGGAATTCCTGGTCCTGGATCCAGAAATCAGCATAAGTCACATAGCGGTCGAAGATGTTTTGTCCGTACTCCGAATACGACTCCAGGTACGCGGTCTGGATCTCCTTGCCAATGAACTCGGCATACCGTGACGCCAGCACGTCCTTGATGAACGAGAGGTACTTCTGCTCGGTTTCCGGCGGGAATTGCTCGCGTTCGATCTGCTGTTCCAGCACGTACATCAGGTGCACGGGATTGGCCGCGACTTCAGTGGAATCGAAGTTGAATACGCGGGAAAGAATCTTGAACGCGAAGCGGGTGGAAACGCCGTTCATGCCTTCATCGACGCCCGCAAAATCGCGGTATTCCTGGAACGATTTTGCCTTCGGGTCCGTGTCCTTCAGGTTGTCGCCATCGTAGACCTGCATCTTCGAAAAGAGGCTGGAATTTTCCGGTTCATGCAGGCGCGTGAGCACTGCCATTTGCGCCATCATCTTCAACGTACCCGGCGCGCAAACAGCGTTTGTCAACGAAGAATTACGCAGCAGCTTCTCGTAGATCTTCATCTCTTCACTGTAGCGCAGGCAGTACGGCACCTTGACCACGAAGATACGATCGAGCAGTGCTTCGTTGTTCTTGTTATTGCGGAACGTCTTCCATTCCGACTCGTTCGAGTGGGCCAGAACCACGCCGTCGAACGGGATTGCACCGAAACCTTCCGTGCCCTTGAAGTTGCCTTCCTGGGTAGCAGTCAGCAGCGGATGCAGCACCTTGATTGGAGCCTTGAACATTTCGACGAATTCAAGCAAGCCCTGGTTCGCGAGACACAAGCCACCGGAATAGCTGTAGGCGTCAGCGTCATCTTGCGAAAAGGTTTCGAGCTTGCGGATGTCGACCTTGCCGACGAGTGACGAGATGTCCTGATTGTTTTCATCGCCCGGTTCGGTCTTGGCTATACCGATCTGGCGCAGGATGGAGGGATAACGGCGAACGATGCGGAACTTGCGGATGTCGCCATTGAATTCGTGAAGGCGCTTGACTGCCCACGGGCTCAAAATGCTCTTGAGGTAGCGGCGCGGGATGCCGTATTGCTCTTCGAGGATAGGGCCGTCTTCGTCGTAGTCGAACAGCCCAAGGGGTGATTCATTGACGGGTGAACCCTTGATTGCATAGAACGGAACACGCTCGGCGAGTTGCTTCAGACGTTCGGCAATAGATGACTTGCCGCCGCCCACCGGCCCCAGCAAATACAGAATCTGTTTCTTCTCTTCAAGACCCTGAGCAGCATGCCTGAAGTACGACACCACTTGCTCGATCACTTCCTCCATTCCGTAGAATTCACGGAATGCCGGATACACCTTGATGACCTTGTTTGCAAACACACGCGATAAGCGCGGGTCGGTGCGAGTGTCGACGGACTCCGGTTCCCCGATTGCCGACAACATCCGTTCGCCCGCTGTTGCATACGTTGCAGGATCGTCTTTGCAGAGCGCGAGATACTCTTCGAGCGAGAATTCCTCCTCGCGGGTTTTTTCGAAGCGGGTCGCGAAACTGCTGTAGATATCCATGCTACCTCCTCGCCGAAGTCAGAAAGCAATGTGTGCGCGGCGCGCCTAATCAGAACAACATCGCTTCAGTTCATCCTAAACCTATTCGAATTTTTTTTCATGCAAATGCGTTGTTGATTTGCTTCGAAGTATTCCTAGCTTGGTGGAATATTTTCGTTCACCTACAATCAGTGTCCCGACTCGCGAAACGTTTTCCGTATTGGCTGCATAGCCTTGCTGTACAAGCCCCGGACCCATGCGACATGCTGGCAGCCCAACACGCTGACTGCTGCTGCCGGCGCTCAAGTGTTGCCCGCATTTATGCATTGAGCGCTTATGTCGCTGATACGTCGCTCATATGCCGCATCTGCCCTGTACCCATGGTGCGCCCATGCTGAGTTATCCAAGTGTTGTCCCCCGCTCATCCACATGCTCATCCACATGTTATCCACCGGTTATCCCATATACGCGTCGTAGCACCGGAACGATGCAACGCGTGATGCGTTTTTTGACATCGACATCTCCAATGTCATTCGGTAGCAGGCTCACCAACGGGGTCACAAACGGGCTCACCAACGCTATGCGCCTCTCTTGCTAAACGACGCGCACCCACATCCGTTGACCGCTTATACCCCGCCCATAGCCTTGTTATACCCGTTCGGCGGACAGGGATTTAGACGCGAAAAAAAAGCACTCGGATGAGTGCTTTTTTTGATGTAACAAGCGCGCATGAATGTTTTCCGCGCGCACTGTCACCGTGTCCTGGATGCTGCAAAAATGTCACTCCAGCGTCAGTTCAATATCGCCGATCCGATCCACCCGGCCGCTGATCAACCCCGGCCCGTCGACCCGCCGCGCGCCCGTGTTCGAGCCGGTGGTGATGGTCCAGAAGGGCTGGACCGTGTGCCCGTGTGCACTGCAATGGTTGACGAACCACACCAGCAGTTCCCGGGGATCGCCGGCCGGATTGCCGGTGCTCGGTGGCACGATCGAGACGCCATCGACCGACAGTTCGAGCAGCGGGGAAAGGAAATCGAAGTTAGGAGCGATCACGTCATACGGCTCCATCTTGCCGACGACCAGTGCCCCGTTATTCTGCGAATCGGCAAGTTGTGCCAGCGTCGCGAGGTTCGGCCATTGCGCGAAGCGGCTATCGACCACCTCCAGCGCCACGGCCATGCTGCCGATCGCCGCGAACACTTCGCTGCGGCTGTAAGGTTCGTTACGGGGCGGCAATGCGGTCGAAAAACGAAACGCGATCTCCAGTTCAATCAGCGCGCGGAAAAATGAAGCGTGCGCGATGCGCGCCGGCGAAGTGTGGACGAGTTCCGCGTCAATGGGCGCCGTGTTCGCCAGCGCGCCGGGCGCGCGGGCGCCGACTTTCCACGCGCCAATTCGCGCGCCGGAAAGGGTCAGAACTTCGTGCTGGATGGCGTAAGCCGCTTCGGCGTCGGCGGGGATATCGACTGACTCGAGGTCTTCTATCTGCGTGCGCTGGCGGCGGGCCTGAACGAGCTGTGCGGCAAGGGTGGATCCGGTCATGGCAAGCGTCCTGTGGTGGTGATCGAAACGCGTTCTAATCCCGTGAAGGTTGAACGAAGTCCGCTCAGTGTACGGGGAAGTCGGCCAGGATCGCGAGTTCAGGTCAGGACAACATGGCTTTTCCGGGATGGCGATTGCTTGATGCGTGCGCCACCGCGTGGGCGGGTTCTCAGGTTGGCGGAGGGTTGTAGCGGAGCCTCATGGAGACGCGCCGGTCGGCTCTCTCTCGGAACTCGCTTGCAGGAACCCACGCTCTGGATGCCAGGATCACCTATAGGACGCGTTGAGCCGACACGCGTTATCAGCGGCGTTTAGGGCGGCAGTGAAAGCTGGCGTTAATCCGGTGACAGCAAACCGCCCGCGATCAATAAAAATGCGCCCCGCAATCAAGTTTGCGGAGCGCATTTGACTCAATCGACCCACTCAGCCGATCAGAAAGTTTGCCAATCGCCGGTAGCCGCGGCCGCTGCTGGCCGTGCTGCGACTGGCCGTGCCACTCCCGGACGCACTGCAACAGGCGCCTTGGCAGATGCCATTGCCGGCGCCGCGCGCCGCGGCTTCGCCGGAACGGCTGGGCGCGACTTTGCTGTTGCCGGTGATCCCGGCCGCGCAGCAGTGTGGCCGAAACCCGCTTCGACCGTGCTGTCGTCGTCGAGTTGAAATACCGCCACGGCCTGGCGCAGCTTCGCTGCCTGATCTTCGAGCGATTGCGCCGCCGCCGCTGCCTCCTCGACCAGCGCCGCGTTCTGCTGCGTCACTTCGTCCATTTGCGTGACGGCGCGCGCCACTTGTTCAATGCCGCTGCTCTGCTCCTGCGACGCCGCCGCAATCTCGCCCATGATGTCGGTGACACGTTGCACCGCGCCGATAATCTCGGTCATCGTGCGGCCGGCTTCATCGACCAGCGAGGTTCCTGATTGCACGCGCTCAACCGATGTATCGATAAGACCCTTGATCTCCTTCGCCGCCGCCGATGAGCGTTGTGCGAGATTGCGCACTTCGCCCGCGACGACCGCGAAACCGCGCCCTTCTTCACCTGCGCGCGCGGCTTCCACGGCCGCGTTCAGCGCCAGAATATTAGTCTGGAACGCAATCCCTTCGATGATCGTAATAATGTCCGCAATCTTCGCCGAGCTCTGGTTGATATCGCCCATGGTGTCGACCACTTGCGCCACCACGCGGCTGCCCTTGTTCGCGATCTCCGACGCGTTGGCCGCCAGGGAACTGGCCTGCCGGGCGTTGTCGGCGTTCTGCTTCACCGTGCCTGTCAGTTCGTCCATGCTCGATGCCGTTTCCTGCAGCGCCGACGCCTGCTCTTCCGTACGCGAAGACAAGTCGATATTGCCCGCCGCGATCTCTTTGGTCGCCGTCGCGATGGATTCGGTGCCCGAGCGTACGCTGCGAACCGTCCCGACGAGACTTGCCTGCATCCGTGCAAGGCCCTGCATCAGCAAGCCCATTTCGTCGCGCGAGGTGGCGACGACCTTGCCACGCAGATCACCGGCTGCGATAGCTTCGAAGTGCTCGAGCGCGGCGTCCAGCGGCCGGCCGATCGCACGGCGCAGCGCAATCCACGAAAACACGGCGGCGGCCAGTCCGGCCACGATCGCGATCATGCTCAAGGTGCGAAAAGTTGCAGCGGCCGATTGGGCTGCTTCGTAGCCTTGCCTGGCGCCGTCGAACTGGAATTTGCGCAGCACGTCGTTGGCCGTCGACAGCTCGCCGTAGGCGACCTGCATGGCTTTCGCTGTCTCTATGATCCGCGCCTGGTCATTGGCCCTGACGGCTTCATAGCCGCTGTCGATCACCTTTTGCAACGCGAGGCGTTTGGCGTTGGAGGTATCGGCGAGTTGCTTTTCGTTGGCTTCCTGCGGCAGCTCGGTGTACTTTTTCCAGTAGTCGTTGGCACGGCCGCGCATCATGCCGCCGCGCTCGATGGTCGCCGCTACTTCCGGCGTCCCGGCAAGAAACGCCGCCCGGTCGAATATGAGCCGCTCGCGTGCCGTATAAAGCTCCGCGTTGCTGACGGCGTTAGCGCTCGGCATCTGGTTCTCGAACGTGTCGCGATACGACCGGTTCGACTGGGTCATCCCGTAAAGCCCCAATCCGCCGATTGCCACCAGAAGCAGTCCGAGAAATGCCATCGTCAGACCGAGACGCGCCTTGATCGTTAAACTCATGTTCATGATTTTCCTCGGAGCTGCTTAAAAAAATGTCGGCCCGGCGCGGTTCTGGAATCGCGATTCAGAGCAAAGCCAGATTCGCCTGCTTGGACTTCTTTTACGGCGTGCGCGCGGCGCACTTGAGGAAATTCGTGAAATGTTATTTCGTCTAATGATTTACCCTGAGAACTTTAGATGCGCGCTATTCAGCAAAAGATCGCATTAATGCGATTGTTGTAAACAATTCATGGCGAATGCCGCCATTGGCTTCATGACCGTGGGTGGGACCGGTTGAGGTTTGATTCGGGGACGGGGAAGAACGGGGAAGTGAAGATGTTGCCGGGCGATGATCGAACCGCTTTGGTCCTTACTGCGAGTGGGTTGCGCGCGCCAGAGCCCTAACAAACCAGGACGTCGGCAAACGGGGTTTTGCCGACACCGGCAAAACCCGAATGCGAACGCCCTCTGCCTGCTTCAGGCCTTCTCGGTCTTGCCTTGGCCTGCGGCCACGAAGTTCTCTGCAGTAGCGGACCCGGCCGCCGCATCTTTCCGATAGGCCAGCGGCAACACCTCCGGCACCACTGCCGTCGACTCACGCAAGATCATTCGCGGCGTCACGACGCGCCGCCGCGTGGTCGCCGGCACCTTGCCCGCGATCCGGTCGATCAGCGTCTGCGCCGCCAGCTCTCCGAGTTCGCGTACCGATTGCCCAACCGTCGACAGTGCCGGATACGTGTAACGACTCAATTCGATATCGTCGAAACCGATGATCGAACAGTCACGCGGCACGTTGATACCCCGCTCCGCCGCCGCCCGCAACGCACCGACGCCCATCATGTCGTTGCACGCAAAGATACCGGTGGGTTTGAGGGTATCGAAGAGTTGCGACGCTGCCTCGTAACCTCCGGTGGCCGAAAATGCGCTCTGCTGAATGGCGTTCGGCTCGATCTCGATGCCGCGCTCGGCCATTGCACGGATAAATCCGTGGACGCGCATCGCGCTGACGGCCGTCGCAATCGGGCCCGTGATACAGCCCACCCGCGAGTGGCCGAGTTGCAGCAAGTGGCGCGTCGCCAGATAGCCGCCCTTCTCGTGGTCGATCTGCACCAGATCCGCCGATACACCTTCAATATTCCGGTCCAGGATCACCAGCGGTTCACGCGAACCGGCCAGGCTTTGCGCCAGCACCGCATCTTCTCCCGCCGACGCGATCACCAGCCCGTCAATCCGTTTTTCCTGCAGCACGCGCAAGTAGCTGCGCTGCTTGGCAGGATCGTCGTCCGAATTGCAGAAGAACATGCAATAGCCGTTCTTCGCGCACCCGTCTTCCACCCCTCGCGCCAGTTCCGCGAAGTACGGGTTGGTTGCGTTCGGCACGAGTAAGCCGATGGTGAGCGTGTTGCGCGCCTTGAGAGAACGCGCCACCGCCGAGGGCACGTAATCGAGTTCGAGAATCGCGCGCTCCACCTTCAGCCGCACCTCCGCCGAAACGGGCCGCGAGTTGTTCACGACATGAGACACCGTCGTGAACGATACGCCCGCAATGGCCGCTACATCTTTGATCGTCGCCATACTTGGTCCTTCTCTCTGACTTGAGTCGTGCTTCTTGCTCTTCTTGATTGGCCCCCGCAACGCGCATCCCGTTGCGCTGTCCTCTCGCCTTGCGTTACCGGTTGCCTGCCTGGTCTAACGTACTTCGCCTGCCTGTGTGCGTTCATAACGGTCAATACGACCGCCCGCCGGCGTTGTCCCCGCGCCGGCTTTCATGCGTGGCAGGCACCGCAGTTTTTTGCTGCTTTCGCGCCTGCTCCAAGTGCCTTTCGCTACCTTGATACAACCGCTCCGAATTCCCTTTGCGCCGGTTCACCGGTTCACTGCCGATCCGCCGCTGCCTGGCGGAGGTGGAGGCGGCGCCTTGGCGTCCGGGACGATGGGCTCCTGGAGGATTTCGTCGCGTTTCGCATAGCCGGCAAAAGCCGCTGCCAACAGCGCGTCCTGCGACCATGTGTCTCGCTCGAAGACCCCGGTCATCCGTCCCGCCGACATCACCCCGATCCGGTCACAAATAAGCATCAACTCGCGCAGATCGCTCGACACCACCACCAGCGCCCGCCCTTCCAGCGCCAACGCGCCCATCAACGCATAAATATCAAATTTCGCGCCGACATCGATGCCGCGCGTGGGTTCATCGAACAACAGCACGGTTGAGTCGCGCGCGAGCCAGCGGCCAATCACCACCTTTTGCTGATTGCCGCCCGACAACTCCGACACTGGTTGCAACGGACCGGCTGCGCGGATATGCATCGCGTCGATCTGTTTTTGCGCCAACGCCGCTTCACGCCGCCCATCGACAAAACCCTTGCTCGACACCGCGCCGATATTGCCCAGCGAAATGTTCGCGGCAATTGGCTGCGGCAGCAGCAAACCCTCGCCCTTGCGATCCTCAGTGATCAGCGCAATGCCGTTCTTCACGGCGTCCGCAGGCGACGTAATCTTTACGGGCGTGAGCGCAGCACCTTCGTGCGCGACCGAGACCACGCCGCTATCAGCCCGATCCGCGCCGTAGATCAGCCGCATCAGTTCAGTCCGGCCCGCGCCAATCAGCCCGCTGATGCCGAAAATCTCGCCCGCCTTCACCTCGAACGACACATCGCGGACCACCTGGCCGCGGCTCATGCCGGCCACTTTCAGCGCGACGTCGCGAATCCGGCGCTCGCCCAGATCGATCCGCTCACCAATGTCGCGCCCCACCATGAGTGTGACCAGGCGGTCGCTCGTCAGGTTTTGCATGGCGTCGATATGAACCAGCTTGCCGTCGCGCAACACGGCTGCGCGACCGGCGATCCGCCTCAATTCTTCCAGCCGGTGCGAGATATACACCAGCGCCACGCCCCGCTTCTTCAGGCGTTCGACTTGCTCGAACAGCAAGTCCACTTCGCGCGCCGTCAGCATGGCGGTGGGTTCATCGAGAATCAGCACACGGCAATCACCGATCAGATTCCGTGCGATCTCCACCATCTGCTGATGCCCGATCCCCAGTTCGCCGACGAGCGTATCCGGCTCGATCGCGTCGAGCCCGACCTGCTGCATCGCGTGCCGCGCGTCCTCGCGCAGCGCCGCCCGGTCGATCCAGCCGAATTTGAATCCCTTGCGCTGCGGCAAGCGGTTCAGGAACAGGTTTTCCGCCACTGACAACGTAGGCAGCAGGTTGAGCTCCTGCATCACCATGCGCACGCCGAGCGCTTCCGCCTCCTTGCGGCTGGCCGGCGCGTAAGGCTCGCCACCCAGGGTCATGGTGCCGGTGGTCGGATCGACCAGGCCGCCAACGATCTTGGACAGCGTGCTTTTCCCGGCGCCGTTTTCCCCTGTCAACGCAAGGACTTCGCCGGCGTGCAGATCCAGCGTGACATCGGATAAAACCGGTTCCACGTAGGTCTTGCCTATCCCGCTCACCGTGAGAACGGGCGCGGTTTCCACTCTGTCGTCCATCCTCTTCTCCGGCGACAAGCCGCTGCGCTCTTCAAACCTCGTCAAACGCGCGCCCCGCTCGCTGCGCCCGGCCACAAACCGGACTTCGCGGACCCTGGATACCTGAGATTGCGCAATAAGGCGATGCTTCGCTTCCTGCACAGGCCCGGCCGCAATCGTTTGCAGGGGAACATGCTCGCGAAGCCCCAACTAGCCTTTTGCCGTCCCAATACCCAATCTACTTACCCTGTTCAGAAACACGATTACGGGCTCCGCTTGGCCAAATCATCGAAAAACCGAGTTAATCACCCCATTCTTTCGTTTATCGGCAGCAGCGCCCGTTTCTTAAGATTTTAAGCAGACAAATCGAGACGCTATGCGTGTAATACCTATTTTTTGGTGATCAGGACAACAGGTGTTTCCACCACCCCGGACAATTCCGATTGCTTCTTATGCTCGGAAATCGCCTTCAAAGCCGTGTCGATACCAAATACCGCTTGCTTCGCGGCGTACTGGTCGGCGGTCGCAAGCACCCGGCCGTCGGCGAGCATCGGCTTGATGGCGTTGATGTTGTCGTAACCAACGACCTGC
>NZ_JAQGMM010000676.1 GCF_028292365.1 Caballeronia sp. | reverse complement strand
CGGCGCGCTTGCCCGCGAGCAGATTGAGCTCGGCCAGCCGTTCGCGTTCCTCACCTGAGGTGAGCAGGGCAGCGCCGCGGTTGAGCTGGCGGACGATCTCGAAGACGTTCTCCTCGATCGCCTCCGGCGCCGTCCGCGCGGCGAGTAGCCGGCCGATCCGCAGGTGCTCGGCGGCCTGCTCATCCGCGGGGATAAGCGCGTAAGCCGCCTCCTGGACGCGGTCGTGCGGGAAGCGGTAGGCCCCCTCGTGCCGGCACACCAGCCCGGCCCGCACCGCCTCCCAAAGCGCCGCGTGCAGCGCCGCCTCGGTCCCGCCGTGGACCACGCTCAGCGTGGCGGTCGCCGCCTTGCCGAGGCAGGCGAGCTGCTGCAACGCAACCTGGGTCTCAACCGGCAGGCGGCTGAGCTTGCCGAGCATCAGCTCCACCACATTGTCGGTGAAGCCCATGGCCTGGATGCGATCGACGTCCCAGGACCAGCGCGCCTTACCATGATCGAAGGTGAGCAGTCCCTCCTCGGCCAGCGCGGTAAGGAACTGGATGGTAAAGAAGGGGTTGCCGCCGGTCTTTTCGTGCACCAGCCCGGCCAGAGGCTCGGCGCGGTCCCGCTCGCAATGCAGGGCATCGGAGATGAGCCGGCCCACATCCTCAAACCCGAGCGGCGCCAGCAGAATATCCTGCACCGGCGCGCCCGCCTGGCGGATCACCGCCAACCGCCGCATGAGCGGGTGCGTTGGTGTGACCTCGTTGTCGCGGTAGGCGCCGACCAGGAGCAGGTAATGCACATCCGGTTGCGTCAAAACATGCTCGAGCAGGTCGAGCGTCGCCGTATCGAGCCATTGCAAATCGTCGAGGAACAGCGTGAGCGGATGTTCGGGCCGCGCGAATGCCGCGATGAACCGCCGGAGCACGAGCTGAAAACGAGCCTGTGCCTGCTGTGGCGGAAGCTCAGGGACTGGGGGCTGTTCACCGATAATGAGCTTCAATTCAGGGACGAGGTCGATCATGAGCCCGCCGTTGGGGCCGAGCGCCTCTCGCAGGGCATCGCGCCAACGGCCGAGCTCGGCGTCGCTCTTGCTGAGCAGAGGTTGCAGAAGGCTCTGAAAGGCCTGCACCAGCGTCGCATAGGGGATGTCGCGCTTGTACTGGTCTAACTTGCCGGAGGCGAAAAGGCCGCGCGGCGGCACCAGCGCCTTGTGCAGCTCATGGACGACGGCGGACTTGCCGATGCCGGAATAGCCGGAGACAAGCACCAACTCCGGCCGGCCGCTGGTGACGACGCGGTCGAAAGCGGCGAGCAAGGTCTCTATCTCGCGCTCTCGCCCGTACAGCTTCTCGGGGATCAGCAGCCGATCGGGCGTATCTTGCTGGCCGAGCGGGAAGGAGTCGATCCGATGCTCGGAGTCCCATGCGGCAAGGCAGCGCCGGAGATCGCGCTCCAGCCCGGCCGCGGTCTGGTAGCGCTCCTCGGCGGTCTTGGCGAGCAGCTTCAGGATGATCTGGGAGACCGGTGCCGGGACCGTCACCAGGCGCTCGCTTGGCGGCACCGGCTTTCTGGCGATGTGGCAGTGCACCCACTCCATGGAATCGGATGCAGTGAACGGCAATGAGCCCGTGAGCATTTGGTATAGGGTGACGCCGAGCGCGTAGAGATCGCTGCGGGCGTCGATCGAGCGGTTCATGCGCCCGGTCTGTTCGGGGGCCATGTAGGCGAGCGTGCCAGCGATGGTCTCTGGCGGCTCGGGCGCTTGCCGCTCGCGGGGCAAGCGTGAGGCGATGCCAAACCCGGTGAGTCGGACCTCTGCATTCGCGCCATTCACAAGGATATTGGCCGGCTTCACGTCCTTGTGGACGAGACCACGCTGGTGCGCGTTGCCCAGCGCGCTGACGATGCCGATAGCGAGGCGCAAGCAGCGTCCGACCTCCATCGGCGCGCCGAGCAGCCGCTTGAGAGGCTCGCCGCCTCGGTCCTCGAGCAGCAGCAGCGTCCGACCGCCTTCGCGCACGAGTTCCAGCGGCCGCGCCGCCCAAGCGCTGTCCAGCTCGTCGCGGAGACCATATTCGTGGGCCAGGCGGTCCAGACTGACATGCGTCGGGTGCTCCGCAGTGGACCGCACGGCCAGCACTGACGTTTGCCTGCCATCAGCCTCGACGTACGATCTCCGGCATAAGACACAGTCGCCGTCCTCCCACAAGACCTGGAAGCGACTGTCCTCAAGTGCGCCGAACCGAGAAGACGGCTCCATCAGCTGGCCCCCCTCAAGCGGTGGCCGCTGTCGGACGGAGAGGTACTCTACCCCCCTGACTGGCCACACCGCAAGACTAAGTCTGCCACATCCAAGGCAACAATAGCGCTTGTTGTGGGCCGGACCTACAGGTGATAACTCCGACGATACGGCGGAAAGGCAAGCGGGGGCGTTGTTATCCAACGATCGACACGCAACCAAGCCAATGCCGCCCACGAAGGTCCGGACCGGGGCCGACAGCCGTCATCCACCGGCTAAGGGGCAAATGTCGGGAAGTGGCCGGCAAGCGCCCGCTGGCCGGCCATGACCTATCAGACTTCGGTTTGCTCGGCCATCTCGAGCGCGTCATCTACCTCAATCCCGAGGTAACGCACTGTACTTTCAAGTTTCGTATGGCCTAAGAGTAACTGAACCGCGCGCAGATTCTTGGTGCGCCGATAGATCAACGATGCCTTCGTGCGGCGCATCGTGTGAGTGCCGTACGCCGCGTCATCCAGTCCAATCGAAGCGACCCAACGATGAACGATGCGAGCGTACTGGCGTGTCGACACGTGCGCCGACGCATGTAGCCGACTCGGGAACAAATAGTCGGCGGGTTTCAGCCCCCGCGCCGAAATCCAGGGTGCGACACTCTGCCGAGTCTGTTCCGTGATTTCGAACTGCACTGGTCGTTGCGTTTTCTGCTGCATGAACGTCGCACGCGAGACCACGTGGCTTCCCATGCAGATGTCCTGCACCTGCAATCGCGTCAGATCGCATGCCCGAAGCTTGCTGTCGATTGCCAAGTTGAACAGCGCCAACTCGCGAACGTTGGATGACATCTGAAGTCTCGTGCGAATCGCCCAGATTTCACGCAGTTTCAACGGAGGCTTCTGGCCAGTCAGCCTCCCCTTATTCCACGGCACACGACGAGCGCTGAAAGATTTAAGCGTTTCCATGTCGACCTCCTGTTCAATGAAGGGAGATCGATTGTGCGCGCCGTGCAGCGGTCGCTCTTCGACCCACGCCGGTCATCGGCACCGCCGCTACGCCGACGGCGGTTATGTGGGTACAGGCGTCATTCATCCCTTCGAGTCGGTCGGCAAATTATCGGCCGAAGTGCACATTCCGGATCAAAGGAAACAGACACCGCATGGCCGCTACCAGTTGGCGGCGCAGCTCCGGCCTCAGACTTTCGCAACAAGCCCTGCGTTGCCGAGCAGCCGCTCATACATGTTGCTATTGAGTCGCGCGCTCAGTTCTGCGGCGATTGACTGGATCGCGCCAAGAAGATCAGCCGTCGGAGGCGACGGGACATCGCGACTCGGACCGATCACGCCAATCGAGCCGACCAGGACGTCGCGTCCCCTGAAGATCGGAGCTGCCAGCAGGTTAATGCCATCAATGACTTCGCCGTCCGCATCTTCATAGAGACGCTCACGAATTAGCGCCAGGCGTGCCTGGATTTTGGCAGGATCTGTCATTGAGCGGTCGGTGAATTGCTGCAACTTACGCCTGAGCACGCGCTGTTGCGCGGCTTCATCCAGATAGGCCAGCACCAGTCTGCCCTGCGCGGAGCAATGTGTGGCCGGGCGATTGCCAGGCTTGACGGAAATCACCACGCTCCGGGTGGACTCCGCCGCAGAAACGACAAGTGCCGAATCGTGAGTGGCGACCGCGAGGACGGCGGTTTGTCCAGTGACATCGCGCAGGCGGGTCAG
>NZ_JAQGMM010000093.1 GCF_028292365.1 Caballeronia sp. | reverse complement strand
GCTTGCGCGTCGCTAACCAAGGTCACGCGATTCCAGAGAACAAGATTCGCGAGCGCTGGGTCACATCTCGCGCAAACCTGATCAAATTATTGCCATGTCTCAGTCGTCTGCAAGTCTTCGACAATAGCGTGGACGCCGCTCCAGGACAGGATATTCCTGATCCCATGCTGGTCCTCGAGATGGTCGAAGCTCAGGTGATGTTTCCCGATCGGCATGATGCAGATGCGTTGAGCGCCACGCCGGAATGGGCGCGGCCGATCGTACAAGCCGCGCTGGAGTTCCAGCACGGATAGCGTTACAGGACACGGTTATATTTTTCTCACCAATAATTAGCATTCCGATATAACCAGATCAATTCTTTCTTCCCGCTTTCCTGTTGACCTCACTCCCGTCATACCAACGTGCTCCTTGGATTCAATCCCACCAATCCTCACAAGCTTAGCGAATTTCCAGCTTTACGCGCAGTTCACCCCGCGTACTGACTGAGGTATCCTCGACGCTCCAGCATCATGAGCACTCTCTTGAACACTTCCGGACCTACCCCGTTGAACATCGTCGTGATCGGTGGCGGCTTCACCGGCATCGCATTCGTCATTCACGCCATTCGTGCCTGCCCGGCTGGCGTCGATCTCGACTTCACCATTGTGGAACCGTCGGCGGAACTCGGCCGGGGCATCGCCTATGGAACGTCGGACCCGCTGCATCGGATCAACGTGCCGAGTGACCGAATGAGCCTGTTCGCCGGCGACTCCACGCATGCCACGCGCTGGCTCAAGGCGCACGACGCAATCGATGCCGGCAGCAGCGACGGCCAGGGCAGCTACTACGTGTCGCGCGCGCGATATGGCGAGTATGTAGCGGCAACCCTGGACGATGTCGTGGCCGAGGCCGCCTCGCATGTGCGCGTGAGGCATCGGCGAGCGACCGCCACCGGCGTGCGCAAGGTCGAATCCGGCTACACGGTCACGCTGGACGATGGTTCGCATCTGGATGCGCATCGCGTTGCGCTGTGTTTCGGCCATACGCCTTCCAAACCACCGGGGGTCATCGACGAACAGGCTTTGCACGATCCCCGGGTGATCACGCTTCCGTGGGCGCCCGACGCGTTGCGAGCGATCCCGCAGGACGCGTCCGTGCTGCTGGTCGGCACCGGCCTGACGATGGCGGACGTGGCTGTCACGCTGATCGAACGCGGGCATACCGGACGCATCACCGCAATTTCTCGACGGGGTTTGCGCGCTCAGCCGCATGGACTTTTCTCCGATGCCGCCGATTTCCTCGATAACACCGCCCCACCCGCCAGCGCCCGTGAACTCGTACGCAAGCTCAGGCAGAGGATCGCGCGCGACGGGGCTCGCATCGGCTGGCAACCCGCCGCCGACGCCCTGCGATTCGATCTTCCGCGGATCTGGAACGCGTTGCCCGCACGCGAACAACGCCGGGTGGTGACGAGGCTGCTGGCGTTCTGGGACGTACATCGCTTTCGCATCGCGCCGCAAATTCATACGGCTATCGAGCGGGCAATCGAAAGCGGTCAGATGAGCGTTACCACGGCGGGTATCGTAGGGATCAGTCGCGCTCGCGCGGCAGAGCACTTGAGCGCCAACCTCCGGCGTCCAGGTGGTACGCATGAAGAGCACTCATTCGACGCGGTGGTTTTCTGTACAGGGCCCGCACGCGATATCGACCGGAATCCGCTCGTGAAGTCGCTCCTGGAGGGTGGGCTCGCGCGGCTCGATGCGGTGGGAATCGGACTCGACACCGATCTTCGCAGTCAGCTCAGGAATGCAGAGGGCGAGGTATCACCGGGCTTGCTGGCCTTCGGCCCGATGACACGCGGAAGCTTCGGTGAAATGACCGGCGCACCCGACATCGCACGGCATCTGGAACGGGTGCTCAAGGATGGCAGTCTGCTCGCGTACACATCGACATGGACATCGCGCTGACGGGTGCTGCGTGCTCATGACTGCGTGCATCAACCCAACGCCGATGAAGAAAACCAGACATGCTGGTAAACAACCACCGCAGTCTTGTCCGGCAGACGCTCAGACGTCAGCCACGCTGACTTGACGGACCATGCCGCGCGGACGTCCGGCGGCTTCACGAACAAATCCGCAGTCGATGCCCCGCCGACGCAAGGAATGAACCACGAGTTCATGAGCGGTTTCGCTTCAAAACCCGCGCCGGTTCGTGTGATCAGCAGGGTTAATCCCACTTCATCAGACGGGCGCCACGGGAAGATCAAGCGGCCTTGCGGACGCAGCGCCCGGAGCCAGGCACTCGGCGGCGCCAGGACGCCTGCGTTCACATAAATCAGATCCGACGCCGGCAAAGGCAACTGGGTCGCGTCGCCTTGCGTCACAGTCACGCACTCGAACGCTTGCAAGTTCTTGCGCGCCTTTTCGGCCAGGCCCGGTTCGATTTCGAACGCTTCTACCCGACCACCGGGGAGCGCGAGCACGGAAAGGATCGCGGTGTAATAACCCGAACCCGCGCCGATATGGCACACCACGTCGCCCCGTTGCGGCGTAGCCGCGCCGAGCCACGCGGCGTGAAGGAACGGCTCGCCGTTATTGATTCCCTTGGTTGCATCGAGCGCAACCAGGGCATTCTGGTAGAGATGGATGGGGTCGGCGTTGGGCGTATCGAAGTACTCGTTGTCGATCATGATCTTCCACGGACCCGGCGGCAGGAACGCCTCACGAGGCACGAGCTCGAACACCCGCTCGAGCCTCGGGTCATCGGACTTGCTCGCGGCCGCCATGGACTTGGCGTAATGCTTCCTGGCTTCCGTGAAACTCGCCTTTTCCTTACGATTCACGACAACCCCTTCATGACAATCCCTTGCCTCGGATGGTTTGGAAGCGGGCTTTCACTGTGCATAAGCTCGACCGGCTTCGCTGACGTGATCTATCGTGGCAATGCCTTAGTCCGGCGTCAAGACACCCTCACTAACCCGCCTCACGAAGCCGTAATCTGCTTGATAACGCAGTGCAATTGCGTTTTTTGTTGCAGCAAGCAGGCGCAGTCACATTGAATTTTCCATTAATCCGGTAAAGTCGTCCGAGCTTGACGCAGCGACCGAATCCCTCCCGGATAAAATTACTTCCGAGCCTTCGGCACTCAGTTATCAGCGCCTGAATGCTGCGGATTACGCATTCGTTAAGTGCATTTCCGCCATATACGGGGACGCGTAAATGGCCAATTGGGAGAATCCCTTTGTCCAGACAAACACTGCATACAGGCGAGAAGGTGTTTTCAGGCCCATTATTTGGGCTTGGCGCCGCCGAGTTGAGCGACCGGATTTCCTAATCCGCACGCATCGCAGCTTTTCCGGTTTGGAAAGCTTCAATAATTATTGGCGCGGCGTACAATTGATTCGCCATAATTCCAAAAGCGCATAGCGCCGCAGCGATTTTTTGTTACGGACGCGCTCACGGACTTAGAGAAGTCTTGTCACAACAATGCAATGCGACGCGGCTCGGCGCTCTGGTTTTATTCTCACTCGTTAGCTCTAAATTTTGGATACGCTCATGGCAACCGGTACGGTCAAATGGTTCAACGATGCAAAAGGCTTCGGCTTCATCACACCCGATGACGGCGGCGAAGATCTGTTCGCACACTTTTCGGAAATCAAGGCAGAAGGCTTCAAAAGCCTTCAGGAAAATCAGAAGGTAACGTTTGAGGTAAAGCAAGGGCCCAAGGGCAAGCAGGCATCGAACATCGTTCCTGCCTGAGTTTGATCCGGCCGCCACGGCGGCCGGTTTTCATCCGTCACGCGGATGATGCCGGGGCGCGGTCATCTATGGCCACGCCCCGTAGTAACTTTTTGCGTGTCACCACACGCAATATGTCAGCGGCGATCGAAGCCCAAAGACCTCGACCTCCGTTCTCACTGTTCTATCCTATTTGCCAGTCCTGGCAAATGCATCGTCCTGTACTACCGATTTCCCTCCATGCACCGCGTTTGATTTAAAAGCGGGAGCAGCCGTATCCGCAGCGGAATGAGAAAGGCTGAATCGTTCTTCGGGCGCAGTCCCGTTCAAATGGTAATTGCCGACCGCCGCCTCACGCTGGATCGCCGGATTGTGCGAAGCAATCACGCGTGCATTGCGCCAGTGACGATCGAGCCGGCGCGCCTCGCTGGTAGCTGACGCCCCGCCCACCTCGAATAGCAGCGTGGCGGCTTCGAGCACTTGCTCGAGCACGATTTGCTGCGCCTGATAAGCCTGGATATCGACGGCAACGTAGTCTTCTGGCGTCGCCACGCCCGCGATGCGCGCCCGATGCACCCGGTCAAGTGCCGCGGCGACCGACTCGACCAGCGCTTCAGCCGAATACGCCAGACTCGCGAGGCGCCCCACTACGCGATGCACCAATGGATTGTCACGCGGGCTCGACTGCCCCGCCACGCCAAACGTGCGGGTACGGCCCTGAACGAACGCCACGCCATCGCGCAATACTGCGCGGGCAATACCGGCGAGCGTCGCCAGATGCACGGTCTGGTAGAACGCGGTCAGCAAGGAATTGCGGCGCGGCTCTGACGCCTTGTAGCGCGACAGGATCTGATCGACGGGCACACGTACGTTGTCAAAACGCGTTGTACCGCTAGCGGTCAGACGCTGGCCAAAACCGTCCCAGTCGTCGGTGCGCGCCACGCCTGGCGCATCGCTTCGAACCAGCACGTGGAGATCGGTCTGCGCATCGTGCGCGGCTACGTTGATCCATTCAGAATAAAGCGTACCCGTGCTGTAGTACTTCTCGCCGTTCAGCAGAACAAAACCGGCATCGGCGTCCGGCGTGAGGGTCACGCTGTTGTGCGTGGAGCCGGTGCGCTCCGAGGTAGCCGCGCCAATAATCTCGCCTTTCGCGATATGACCCAGCCAGCGCTCACGTGTTGGGTCATCGCCAGTTTCAAGTTGCTGCTCGATGAAACCCGAATGCGCGCGAATAATTTGCGGAAGGTTCGAATCGGCTTCGCCCAGACGCGTCAGGAGACGAAAATACTGCGGCAAAGAAACGCCGCTGCCGCCATATTCGCGCGGGACTCTCAACGCAGTAAAGCCACTGTCTTTCAAACTCTGGACGGCATCGCGAGCGAGTTCACGGCCCTGCTCACGTTCTATGGTCCCTTTGCCGATGTGCTCGAATATCTCCGCGAAACGCGCGTAAAGCGCAGCGTCCGCCGGTGCTGACGTCGTCATTCACTTCTCCACAATTTGAACAGGTGCGAACGATGAGGATAAGTGCCACGTCAATCCGCCGGCAACGAACGATAGGTGCTAACCATATGCACTTACCGGGTTTCCCAAGCCCTGTTCTCCATCTGCGATGGCGAATGCGGTTTAGTGCTTTAGTGTTCTGACGTATATCGATCAGCGGATTTATTCGTCGCTTTGCGCGGCTGTCCGGTCAAGAATCCAAAGTTAACCAATGTCAGCTAATAAGCGCTAGAGCAAGATGACCCAACCTCTCAACACTCCGCCACGACAACTTCACCTCAACATCAATATCCTGCATTCAGGTTTCGTTCCGTCCGCGTGGCGGCTGGCCGAAGCCGATCCTCGAGCGTTCATCGACGTTCGGCACTACGTGCGGGTCGCGCAAATCGCGGAGGCGGCCGGCTTCGACGCTGTGTTCCTCGCCGACAACGCCTCTATCGCCGACCAGATCGACTTTCGCCCGATCACCGCGCTCGAGCCGACCATCCTGCTTGCCAGCATCGCGGCGGCGACCTCACATATCGGCGTGATTGGCACGGCCTCCACGAGTTATAACGAGCCGTACAACATCGCGCGCCGTTTCGCCACGCTCGACCACGTCAGCGGCGGGCGCGCAGGCTGGAACGTCGTGACCACTGCGGACCTGGGTTCGGCGCGCAATTTCGGGCGCGATGCGGTGCCCGATCACGCCGAGCGCTACGCCCGTGCCGCGGAATTCACCAGCGTCGTGAAGGCGCTCTGGGACAGTTGGGAGGACGGCGCGCTCATCGCGGATAAAACGAGCGGACTATTCGTCGATACGGACAAGGTTCATCCTGTCCTGCATCAAGGCACGCATTTCTCCGTGCAGGGTCCGTTAAATGTGCCTCGTTCTCCGCAAGGACATCCGGTGCTGGTGCAAGCCGGCGCTTCCGGCGATGGCCGCGAACTTGCGGCGCGCCATGCCGAGGCGGTGTTCTCGGCCTCGCAATCATTCGACGAATCATTGGCCTATGGTCGCGATTTGAAGGCGCGTGCGGCAGCGTTTGGACGCGGTCCCAACGCCGTGAAGGTACTCGCGGGACTGACGACGATTATCGGCGCAACGGAGGCCGACGCCTTGCGTCGCCGTGATGAACTGGTCGACCTGATTCCGTGGAGCTATAGCGTCACCCGGCTGGCCGGTACCCTCGGCGTCACGCCGGATCGTCTCAAGCTGGACGAACAACTGCCGGACAACCTGAGCTTGCCCGGCCAGGGCAACGGCAACCATACGTTCTTTCACGCTACGTTGGCACAAGCGCGGCAGCACGGCTACACCGTGCGCCAGCTCATCCGGGCGCTTGCGGGAGGCGGGGGGCATCGCGTGATCGTGGGGACGCCCGAGCAGATCGCCGATGACATCGAACGCTGGTTCAACGCTGGCGCCGCCGACGGCTTCAACCTCATGCCCGATACATTGCCGGGCGGATTGCAGGACTTCGTCGATGGCGTGGTTCCAATCCTCCGTCAGCGAGGCATCTTTCGCACGAGTTACGAAGGCACGACGTTGCGCGAGCATCTTGGTCTGGCGCGTCCCGACAACCAGCGCTTATGGCGCAAAAGCGCATAGGCGTGCACCCGCACCAAGCGCGCTCACGCATCGCGGCGCCCCCTTTCACGAAGCAACCTGATCCCATACACCATGGCCAAGCGAACCGGACAACTGCGCCTAGGCGCCTTTCTTTATCCTGCAGGGCACCACATTGCCGCGTGGCGGCATCCGGACGCTCAGGCGGACGCCGGTGTCAATTTCCGGCACTACGTGCAGCTCGCCCAAGCGGCGCAAGCAGCGAAATTCGATCTTCTGTTTCTCGCCGATGGCGTGGGCACCCGAGGCGATAACCTGGACTTCCTGAGCCGCACGGCGCACAGCTACATCGCTCAGTTCGAGCCCATTACGTTGCTGTCCGCACTGGCTGCCGTGACAGAGAACATTGGCCTGGTCGGCACCGCGTCGACGAGTTTCAACGAGCCGTATCATATCGCCCGCAAATTTGCATCGCTCGACCATATCAGCGGCGGCCGGGCGGGATGGAACCTGGTTACATCGTCGAATGAGCACGAAGCGAAGAATTTCAATCGCGACAAGCACTTCGATCATGGCGAACGCTATGAAAGGGCGACCGAGTTTGCGGAAGTCGTCGATCGTCTTTGGGATAGTTGGGAGGACGATGCATTCTTGCGCGATAAAGAGCAAGGCCGTTTCTTCGATCCCGCCAAGCGCCATGTCCTCGATCACAAAGGACGCTTTTTCCAGGTCAAGGGTCCGTTGAACGTTGCGCGTTCGCCGCAAGGTCAGCCGGTGGTCGTCCAGGCGGGTTCATCGGAAGCTGGCCGCGCGCTGGCCGCCCGTACCGCCGAGGTTATCTTCACGGCGCAGCAAACCCTTCAGGACGCGATCGATTTTTATGCCGATGTCAAAGGGCGCCTCGAACAGCATGAGCGTCATCCGGATGAACTGAAGATCATGCCCGGCGTGATGCCTATTGTCGGGCGCACCGAAAGCGAGGCGCGCGAGAAGTTCGAACATCTGCAATCGCTGATTGATCCGGCGGTGGGTCTCGCGTTGGTCTCGGGTCTTACGGGTGGTTTCGACTTGTCAGCTTATCCGCTCGATGGCCCGATTCCCGAGCTGCCGGAAACGAATGCGAGCAAGAGCCGCCAGCTTCTCACGCTTGAATTGGCGCGGCGCGAGAACCTGACTATTCGGCAGCTTTATCTGCGCGTGGCGGGCGCGCGCGGACATTGGCAAGTGGTCGGAACACCTGAGCAGATCGCGGATCAACTTGAAGAACGCTTCGTCAACCATGGAGCCGATGGCTACAACATCATGCCCGCGGTTCTGCCGGGCAGCCTGACGGATTTCATCGAACTCGTGCTGCCGGAGTTGCGCCGCCGTGGACTGTTTCGCACCGAATATGAGGGCAGCACGCTGCGCGCGAATCTTGGTCTTGCGCGGCCTGAGAACCGTTATTCGGCGGAGAGGGCCAGCGCGATCGCTGTTTAAGCGCCATGAGTCGGGCAGGTTCAACCAGAACCCTGGCCCGACCAGACCATTTTTGAATCACGGTATTGTCAGGACAATTCGCTCTCCGTTACCGGACCATCGGCTCTGACTTTGTCATTCGGATACGAACGCCGAAGCGCCGGCGTAGACGACATCAAGAGCTTCGTATACGCATGCTCGGGCGCCGCAAAGACTCGTTCAGCCTCGCCTTCTTCGACAACACGGCCGTCCTTGAAGACCAATACCCGATCGCTTATGTGACGCACCACGTCGAGATCATGCGAGATGAATAGCAA
This sequence comes from Caballeronia sp., assembly GCF_028292365.1. Classification (GTDB taxonomy): domain Bacteria; phylum Pseudomonadota; class Gammaproteobacteria; order Burkholderiales; family Burkholderiaceae; genus Caballeronia. Next base: position 3,154 of record NZ_JAQGMM010000093.1, on the reverse strand, counting down.
CGACGTATGCAGCCGTCCCTGCAACTCCGCCAACAAGTCGAGCACCTGCGCCTGGACGTATACATCGAGGGCGGACACGGGCTCGTCGCAGACAATCAGTGCGGGTTCCGGGGCGAGCGCACGCGCAATTGCCACGCGCTGCCTCTGCCCACCCGACAGCGACGTGGGGCGCCGGTCGAGAAACGCTGCATCAAGTCCAACCTGCTCAAGCAGCGCGACGCTTTTCTCCAGCAACGCGGGCTTGGTTAGACGTTTCGACCATAACGCTTCTTCCAGCAACTGGCCCACTGAATGACGAGGATCGAAGGAGCTGAGCGGGTCTTGCGGAATGTACTGAAGTCGTGGCCGCAAGTCGCGACGTGAACGCTCGGAAACTTTACTGCCGTTCCATCGTGTATCGAGAAATTCGACGTTGCCCGCGTCCGGCTCAACCAGTCCCAGCACGATGTTCGCGCAGGTGCTTTTTCCGGAACCGGACTCGCCGACAATACCCAGCACTTCCCCTTCGTGCACTGCGAACGAAATGCCCTGTAGCGCGGTAAAAGTGTCGCCACGATCTTTGCCACGCCGCGAATAATGCTTGCCGATACCATCAACGCGCAGCACGACTTTTTGTGAACGCGCACGTCGCAGCGGCAAGGGTTCGCGCACGATCAGCGGTGCGCCGGGGGTGGCGTCTCCATCGGCTTGACCCTTAGCGGATACAGTCGTCACGAATCGCGCCGAACTCAGCCGATGCCCTTTCGATTGTGCCGACGGCTGTGCGGCCAGCAACTGCCGCGTATAGGGATGGGAAGGGTTGTTCAGCACGCGCTCGGCGGTCCCGCTGTCGACCACTTCACCGTTGTGCATCACGAGCACACGATCAGCAATGCCGGCTACCACCGCCAGATCGTGGCTGATCAGCAGTACACCTACTCCCAGTTCGAGCCGCGCTGCGAGGACTGCAAGAACCTGTGCCTGCACGGTCACGTCGAGCGCCGTTGTCGGTTCGTCCGCGATTACAAGCGCCGGCCCCGCCGCGATAGCCGACGCGATCAGCGCGCGCTGACGCAAACCACCGGACAACTCATGCGCGTACTGAGTCGAACGATGTTCCGGCTCGGCGATACCAACATCCTGCATCACCGCGTGAACCCGCTCCCGGCGCTCACGGCGCTTGCGCGCAAGCCGATGATGCACCAGCACCTCGCCTATTTCCGCGCCAACGGTGCGCAGCGGATCGAGCGACACGAGTGCGTCCTGCATAACGAGTCCCGCGAAGGTGCCACGCAGCGAACGCCAATCATGTTCGCTGAAGCGCAGCGCCTGACGGCCGTCGATATCGAACTGACCGGCATCGATCACTGCATGCGGTCCAGCCAGACCAAGCAGCGAACGCGCGGTCAGACTTTTGCCCGACCCTGACTCGCCCACCAGCGCCACACACTCGCCGGCATGGATCGAAAGATCGACACCACGCACCAGCGGCTCGCCGCCGTTAGCACCTGGAAAGCGAATAGTCAGGCCGCGGATATCGACTAGTTTTTTTGGTTCATGCACCGTACCTGTCATCGCGTTCGCCCCTCGACCTTGCGTTGCAAAAACTTGCCGATCACAGAAAACGCGATAACGGTCAGCGTAATCGCGAGACCGGGGAACACGCTCGGCCACCATGCGACTCGCAGCACGTCACGGCCTTCGGCGAGCATGACGCCCCATTCGGGCGTCGGCGGCTGCGGCCCCAGACCCAGGAAACTCAAGCCCGATACCGCGATGATCGCGCTGCCAATGTCGATGGTCGCAATCACCGGCACGACCACCAGCACGTTGGGCAGCACATGGCGCAGGAAGATACGGCTACGCGAGAGCCCATAGCTCACAGCGTGCGTGACATAGTCGGCACGCCGCACCACGAGTGTCTGGCTGCGCAGCACGCGGCCAAATTTCGGAATGCCCGCGATGCCTACCGCGATTGCGATATTGACGATGCCCTGGCCGAGGAACGTCACGACAAACAGCGACAAGAGGATGGGAGGAAAAGCCGATAGCACGTCGAATACGCGTGAGGCGGATTCATCGGTGAGACGTTTTCCCAAACCCGCCGTCAGGCCGATCACGAGCCCGATCGCCAGACTCACGAGCATGCTGGCAAGGCCGATCAGCAGCGAATAACGCGCCCCGTAGATCACCCGCGCGAAAACATCGCGGCCAATACGGTCGGTGCCGAACCAGTGCTGTGCGCTGGGCGGCTGCAGCGTTTGCGCGATGTCGCTTGTGAGCGGATCGAAGTGCGTGACCAGAGGCGGATAAGCAATGGCAACGGCCAGCACCAGCAAGAAAACGCCTGCGAGCACTACACCCGGGGAAATGGTTTGTACCTACCACTCAGAAGACCGCGTGGTGGTCGGGGCCGGGGGCGGGGGCGGGGCCGGATAAATGATCTCGCTCATTGGCTGCGCAACCTTGGGTCGATGAACAGATAGGCGACATCGAGCAGTGTCGAAATCACCACGTGGACGAAAGCCGCGAGCAGCACCACGGCGAGCACGACCGGCACGTCCTGCGCGGTGACCGCATTGAGCGTCACGCTGCCAATGCCGGGCCGACCGAACATCTTTTCAGTGATCACCGCGCCGCCGAGCAGGCTGCCGATGAGCCAGCCGCCCAACGTCACGACGGGCAACAATGCATGCCGGAGAACGTGGCGAAAACGCAGTGCGAGCTCGCCCACGCCGCGCGAACGAATCGTGGTGACAAAGGGCTTCTCCAGCGCCGTCTCAAGCGCCTCGCGCATCACTTGCGACAATATCCCCGCCGTCGGCAACGCCAGCGTCACAGCGGGTAGTACAAGCGAACGCCAGCCGCTTGCGCCTGAAACCGGGAAGATATGAAGTTGGAACGAGAAGGCAATCAGCAGCAACATGCCGAGCCAAAACACCGGCGTGGAGGTGAATGTCAGCTCAAGCACTGAAGCGATACGCGTGCCCCACGCGCCCTGTCTCGATGCCGACCCGGCGGTCAGCGTGGCGATCAGGATCGCCAGTATGATCGCCAGCAGGCCAGCCGATCCCGCCAGCTCCGCTGTGGGCAAAAGCTGGCTACGCAGCACGGAGGAAACGGGCTGTTGCATCACGAACGACGTACCCAGGTCCGCATGGCCCAGCCGCAACAG
>NZ_JAQGMM010000090.1 GCF_028292365.1 Caballeronia sp. | reverse complement strand
GTCACTGGTGGCGAAGCGTGTGGGTATCGGTGTTCGGAGAAGGAGGGTTTCACACATCCGTGGCTCTGGCGAGCACCGTGCTTTTGGGGCACCTATGAATAGAAACTGCACGCTGTGGACACTTAGGGTAGCGTGGTTAAAAGCGTTTTCTTTGCTTCGTTTCTTTGTCGCTAAGGACCAAGAAATGACGCGCTGCCACGCGCAGTGGCTAATAGTGATAAAGAGGATATCCGAGTCAAGCAGACCGCTAAGGCCGAAAGCAGCAACCCGGCATTGACCCAGAACCGCTAACGCTGGAACCTCGCAACCGCCCCCCACCCCGTCCACCGGCGCGAGCGAAAATCACCTCACCATATACCCCCGATCGGTCATGCATTCGCCATACGAGCGCCAGTACTGGACCATCGGCGGCTCCGGCGGCGGCAACGCAGGCATAGGTGCATCGGCAGAAGTCGAACTCGCATGTGCCGCAGCACGAGCATCCGCAGCCACGCCGGGTGTGGGCGTTGCGGACGCTTCCGTCGCCGATGCCGCAACCGGCGCGGAACCGGGAGCAATCGCCGATGGCAACGGCGCCGCCACCGCCACCGGATGCACCGCGCCGGGTTTCACAGTCTTCGGCTTTTCGGGCGCTTGGGACACGCGCGCCATCACCACGCCGGTATGTTGATTGGCGTAGCTGTAGCACATGGCCGTATCGATACTGGTTTGCGCCGGGCTCTGGCTGCGCATTGGAAAGGCGAGCGGTTGTTGCGCAAGCGCGCTGGTGCTCAGCAACAGCACGGCAATGCCGGCGGACAGGGGGATTCTCATAGCTCGTGCACTCCTGGAAACAGGAATGGCGGCGCCCGGATCAAGCTGATTCCGAAGCGCCGCCAAACGAGCTTTCACCTTACTGTCCGCACTCCGTACCCATGCGAAAGACTATCGCTGTAATCCGCCAACTTTTCGCGTTATTCGCCCGTTAAGCGCGCTGGACCGCGTTTGTTTGACGATTCCAGGCGATCCGGCAGGCTTGGAAACCATGCAGCAATGTGCTTGTGCAATGCACCACAAGAATGTCGCTGAACTGAACGCTCATGCTTGACCTGCGTGAAACGACATGAAGCCACGTGAACCCGCGAGCCAACCCCGCTCGAATCAAACGCTTTCCAGCGCCAGCGCAATCCCCTGCCCGCCGCCGATACACAGCGTCACCATCGCTCGCTTCAGGCCGTCGCGTTTCATCGCATGAGCGAGACGCGTGACCAACACCGCGCCGGTTGCGCCAATAGCATGGCCGTGGGCAATCGCGCCGCCTTCGGGGTTCACCACGTCATCGGGCAAACCCAGCTTGCGCGCGACCGCAATCGGCACTGCGGCGAATGCTTCGTTGATCTCGATGCGTTCAAGATCGCCCAGCTTCCAGCCCGCGCGATCCAGCGCCTGCTGCACGGCAGGCACCGGCCCAAGACCGAACATGCCCGGTTCGACGGCTGCAATGCCATACGCGACCAGCCGCACCGATGCCTCGATCCCCTTGCGCTCGGCGAATGCACGATCCGCTACGAGCATCGCGGCTGCGCCGCTGTTCAGGCCCGGCGCGTTGCCTGCGGTAATCGTTCCGTCGGGGCGAAAAGCGGGCCGCAGTTTGGACAACGTGGCGAACGTGGTGTCGGGGCGCGGCTGTTCGTCGGTATCGAAGACAATGCTTTGCTTGCCCGCCTTCACTTCCACGCCGACAATTTCCGCCGCAAACCAGCCCTTCGCCTGAGCCGCGGCAAAACGTTGCTGCGAGCGCTCGGCGAAACGGTCCTGCGCTTCGCGCGTGATGTCCATCTGCGTCACGAGGTCTTCGGTATGCCAGCCGGAATGCTTGCCGGAGAAGGCGTCGTCGAGACCGTCGCGCAACATGCTGTCGTGGATTTCTGCATTGCCCATCCGATACCCAAAACGGCCGTTATCGAGCAGATACGGCGCACGGTCCATGTTCTCCATGCCGCCTGCCACAGCGAGCCGCGTAAACCCCGCAGTGATCTCGTTAGCCGCCGATACAATCGCCTGCGCTCCCGAGCCGCACACGCGGTTCACCGTCAGCGCAGGCACCGAGACAGGCAAACCGCCGTTCAAGGCCGCCTGACGCGCGGGATTCATGCGGTTGCCCGCCTGGATCACGTTACCCAAGGTGACTGAATCCACGTCCTGTCCCTCAACCCTGGCACGTCGCAGGGTTTCACGGACTACAGCCGCGCCAAGGTCCGTCGCCGGCGTGCCTTTCAGCGCGCCGTTGAACGCGCCGATCGCGGTCCTGACCGGCTCGCACAGCACGATTTCACGTTGTTGACTCATGGTTCTTCGCTCCTTGCGTGGTTCAGCCGAAAACTCAATGGGCCGGGGTGAGATAAGCAGGCGTGGCCGACGACAACGACGCCTTCACGTTGCGGCCGACTTCATCGACGAGAATCTCTTCCTTGCCTTGCTCAATGCCTTCGAGCACCTGACGCACCACCTCTTGCGGCGACGTCTTCGGCGCATCGATTCCCGCGGTCATATCGGTATCGATAAACGCCGGATGCACGCCGACCACCAGCGTGTTCTGCCCGCGCAGTTCGGTGCGCAAGCCGTTCGTGATCGCCCACGCGGCGGACTTGGACGCGCTGTACGAACCCGAGCTGTCGATAGTCAGCCAGCTCAGCACCGACAAGATGTTGACCACCGCGCCGCCGCCGTTGCGCTTCAGGGTCGGCGCGAAGGCCTGCGTGACAGCAAGGGGACCGATCACGTTGGTCTCGACCTGCGAGCGCACGGCCTCTATAGACGCGCTGTCAAGCAGCGAACCGCCAATGATCGCGCCCGCATTGTTGATGACGATCTGCACGTCGGTCAGGTGCTCGGCCGCCGCGGCAATGCTCTGCGCATTCGTGACGTCGAGTTGCACCGCTTCCACGCCGGGCACTTTGACCTGGTTTTTGCTGCGCGCCGACGCATACACTTTCGATGCCCCCGCCGCAAGCAACGCCTTCGCAAACTGCTCGCCAAGGCCGCGATTCGCACCCGTCACCAATACGACTTTTCCTTTGATTTCCATGGCAATCTCCGTAGTGCATATGCACTTTATAAGGCAAAAAAATGAGGCAAAAAAACGCCGGACATCCCGCCCGGCGACTGTTTTATTCCGTCGATGTCAATTCAAGCAGGGACTTTCTCAGTTCCCCGGCGCGTTCCCGGCCGAACTTGTCCTCGAATTCCTGCTGTGCCTCGCGCCAGCGCAGCGATGCTTCGCCAAGCGTCTTTCTGCCGGTGTCCGACAGGGACAACGCCACGGCCCGCGTGCTGGCGTCTTGCTGGGCGGCAATCACAAGGCGGTCACGTTGCAGAGGTTTCAACGCCCTGACCAGCGTGGTGCGCTCCATCACCATGGCGTCCGCGAGTTCGGCCATGGTCACGCCCGGCCGCCGATGGATTGCCGCAAGCAGCGTGTACTGCGCCGCCGTCACGCCTGCCTGGCTGACGTGGCGCTCATAAAGCTGCGACACAAACCGCGCCGCCTGACGGATGGCGAAGCAGTTGCAATCGAGGTAGGTCAAATCTTGGGTAGTCATACTCGCGACTATAGTTGTGTATATGCACTTTGTCAAGCGCAGGAAGTGGCCGGCCATAGGACCGGCCCTCGACTACCCCTTGGGATACGCCACGACGTCGCCTTCGACCGACAGCGCGATGCGCTCGCCGACACGCGGATGCGAATGCCCCGCCACGCGAATCTGCACGGCGCGCCTGGCCGTAAGGGAGCGCAGCATGACGCTGGCATCGTGACCATAGAACACGACTTTCTCGACCACCGCCTGGACACCATCGCCGTTCATATGATGATCGGCAACAATCCGGATCTGCTCCGGCCGGATCATCACGTCGACATCGCTCGCAGCCATCGCGCGTGCGATCGGCAACGTGCCAAACTCGCAGATCACCTGCCTCGAATTCCGGGAATCGATCAATCCCGGCACGATCACCGCGTCGCCGACAAAACTCGCCAGCTCACGCGACACCGGCCGCCGATACACCGCCTCCGGCGAATCCGTCTGCACGAGACGGCCACGCCACAACACCGCAACCTCGTGCCCAAGCGACAGCGCCTCGGCCTGATCGTGCGTAACCAGCACCGCGGTGGCGCCCGTGGCCGCAAGCGCATTCACCACGGCTTCACGCGTTTCGATCCGCAACGCGGCATCGAGCGAAGAAAACGGTTCGTCGAGCATCACGAGCGAGGGCGACGGCGCAAGCGCTCGCGCCAGCGCAACGCGTTGCTGCTGTCCGCCGGACAATGCCTGGGGCGGGCGATCGCCATACGCGGCCGGCAGACCAACGAGCGCCAGCAATTCATCGACACGATACCGCGCCCGACGCTGCTGCCGCGGCAAGCCAAAGACGATGTTATCGGCTACGGAAAGATGCGGAAAGAGCGCGCCTTCCTGCGGCACATAGCCGATCCGGCGTGCTTCAGACGGCACGTGAATGCCCGGCCCGGCTACGCGCACGCCATCGATCTCAACGGTGCCGGCGTCGGCCCGTTCGAAGCCGCAGAGCACCCGCAACAGCGTGGTCTTGCCGCTGCCGGACGGCCCGAGCAGGGCAAGCAGGGTGCCGCGCTCCACCGATAAATCGACGCCATGAAGCACGGGTTGACCATCGAAGGATTTGGTCAGGCTGGTAACGCGAAGTTCGCTCATATCGATTTACTTGTCAGGCGGCGAACCGGCCTGTAGTCCTTCTTTTAAAACGGCCGCGCGTCCCGCAACCGCTGATCGCCCAAGCAATGTAAACAGCCCGATCGATGCCGCCAGCGACATGCCCACGAGCAATGCGGCATACGGCGCAGCGGCGGCAAACGCGAGCGTGGAGGTATCGATCCACACTTGAGTGGCAAGCGTGCGGGTGCCGCTGGGCGATAGCAATAACGTGGAATTGAGTTCAGTGACGACCGAGATGAAGACCATGGTGGCGCCGGCGCCAAGGCCCGGACCCGCGAGCGGCAAGAGCACGCGCCGCACGGTTTCACGCCAGCTCAGGCCAAGTGATCGAGCAGTCTCTTCCAGACGCGGTTGCGCTTGCGTGAACGCTGCGCGCACGCTGACGAGAGCGAGCGGCAAGAACAAAATGGCGTACGCCACGACCAGCAGTTCAGCGCTTTGATAGAGCGGCCTCAACGCATGCACGGCCAGCGACACGATCGCCAGCGCAACCACGAGGCTCGGCAGACCTTGCGCGAGGAACACGATGCGCTCGAACGTGGTCGCCATCCTGCTGGGAAAACGAACCAGCAAAAACGCGAGCGGCACGCACGCGAGCGTAGTAACGACCGCGGCGGCGCAACCATAACCAATCGATGACAACGTCGATTCGATCAGCAGTTCCGGCGACACTTCCGCGGGCGTGATGGCCGCAGCACCGCTTTGCGTCAACCAGAAACCGATCATGCCGATAGGCACGCCCAACGTCACGATCGCGAGCACGACGAATGCGGCGACCACCGCCCATCGCCACGCACCGAGTTCATAACGCAATGCCGCACGCCTCACGCCACGATCGACGCGCTCATAGCGCGAACGGCCTCGCACGCGCATTTCCAGCGCGAGGCAGAACAGGCACATCGCGATAAGAATGCACGCGAATACCGACGCGCCGCTGCTGTCGAAGCTCGTCCTGTATTCGGCGTAGATCTGGGTGGTGAAAGTCCGAAAGCGCAACAGCGTGAACGCACCGAACTCCGACAGCACGCCCAGCGCCACCAGCAGCATTCCGCCAAGCAACGCAGGCCGCAATTGCGGCAACACCACGCGCATGAACACGCCAATTCGCCCGCAACCGAGCGAGCGCGCACTTTCTTCGAGCGCCGGGTCCATGCCGCGCAAGGCGGCGGCGACCGGCAAATAGACAAGGGGGAAATACGCGGTGGAAATCACCAGCAATGCGCCCGCGAAGTCCTGCAAATCGAGGCTCAGCGACACCCACGCGTAACTCGTGATGAACGCGGGCATCGCGAGCGGTGCGACCGTGAGAGCCGCCCAAAAACGTCGCCCGGGCAAACGCGTTCGTTCGATAAACCATGCTGCCGCCGTTCCCACCACCGCCGACACAAGCGTGGCGCTCACAGTAATGGACAGCGTATTGATGAGCAACTCACCCACCAGCGGCCTGAAAATCAGTTCGATGGCGTCATCCCAGCCGAACGTCACCGCGCGATACACCGTGAACGCGAGCGGCATCAGCACGAGCAGCGCGCACAGTCCCGCCGCCACGAGCAAACCCCGCGGCGCGCGTTTGCGGCTGCGGGGTTCAGGCAGCGTAGATACGCCAACCGCCTTCACGACATCGCTCATACTTTCCTGCGCTTACAGTAGTCCGGCCTGGCGCATCAGCTTCGCGGCTTTGCTGTCATCGCCGAGTTGTTCAACCGTCAACGACGGCGGGCTCAACTGGTCAAAAGGCTTGAGCAGCGGATCGGGAGAAACGCCCGCATGCAGCGGATATTCGAACGCAATCTTGCCCTTGGCCATCAGGTCCTGCGCACGTTCGCTGACGAGATACGCCAGGAATTGCTGCGCCTCCTTCTGGTTCTTGCTCGACTTCAACACGGCCGCGCCCGATACGTTCACGAGTGCGCCCACATCGCCGTTACCGAAGTGATAGATCGCGCTACGCGTCGCGCTGTCGCCGAGTTGCACGTGCAGGCGCGCCCAGTAGTAGTTGTTCACTACGCCCGTCGCCACGCCGCCGCGATTCACTGCAGCCACCACGCCTTCGTCGTCGTCAAAGATCTGCGCGTTTTTCTTCAGGCCCTTGAGCCAGTCCAGCGCTTGCGCTTCACCCTTCATTGCGATAACCGCGCTCACCACCGGCAGGAAATCGCCATCGCTCGGTGCAATGCCGACCTTGCCTTTCCACTCCGGCTTGGCCAAGTCCATCAACGATGCCGGCAGCTGCGCCGCATCGATCTTCTTCGTGTTGTAGACCAGCACGTTCTCGCGCGCTAGCACGCCGACCCAGTCGCCCTGCGGCGAGTTGAAGCGCGAAGGGATGGTCGAGAGCGTGGACGCATCGGTTTTGGCGAGCAGGCCTTTCTCGTCCAACAGCATCAGTTCGGGAGAGTTCTCGGTGAAGTAGACATCGGCGGGAGAAGCCGATCCTTCCGCGACGAGCTGCGCCGCCATCGCCGGGCCTTCGCCGTTGCGGACCTTCACCGAAACGCCGCTTTGCTTCTCGAAGTCCTTCGCCAGCGCGGCCACGACCTGCTCGTGTTGCGCGTTGTACAAGGTCAGCGTCGCCGCTTCCGAGTTCAGCGGCAACGCCGCTGCGGCAGCCAGCACCGCGATGCCGCAAAGCGTGCGCAGCACGGGCAGGGAGCGTGTGGTGTTCATTGCAATCATTCCTTTGTTGTGGTGCGCCGGCGTGCGTTAGCGTATGCCGGCGTGTGCTTGAGCTTGAGCTTCTGGCTTACGTTGAATCAGGTTTCGAACAGCCCCGCGCCGATAAACGAACCCGGCCGCACGCCCGGCGGGCACGCGAACACCGCGCTGCCTACGTGCGTGGTGAACTGGTTCATCATGTCGAACTTCGCCAGCCGTTCATTGATCGGAATGAAACCCGTGCGCGGATCGGCTTGATGCGCGACGAAGATCAACCCCGCGTCGTACTCGGTTTCCTGGCGCCATGGCGGCCAGCGCTCGATATAAAAATCGGTGCCGTCGTTGTAGGAATACGAACGGCGCAGGATCTGCGCACCGTTGTTCGTTGCCTGGTTCGACAACCGCACGTGGGAGTTTTCCGGGATCACCTGGTTGCCGTCTTTATCGGCGGCATCGAGGTCCAGTGCATCGAATTCATTTTTCTTGCCGATCGGCGCGCCGCTGTATTTCTCGCGACCCATCACCTGTTCCTGGAAGCCGCGCTCCATGGTGTCCCAGTGTTCCAGCGTGATGCGGATACGCCGCACGACCGTGTAGGTGCCGCCGTTCATCCACGGTGCGTCGGGCGCATTGGCCCACACGAACTGATTCATCAGCGCCGGTTTTGCGACCGACGGATTGTTGGTGCCGTCCTTGAAACCCATCAGGTTGCGCGGCGTCTGTCCACGTGGACCGGAGAGGAATCCCGCCTGCCCCCAACGCATGGCCACGATACCGTAGCCCATGCGCGCGAGTTGACGCACCGCATGGAATGCAATTTGAGCGTCGTTGGCGCAAGCCTGAATCAGGATGTCGCCGCCCGTTTTCTGCGGCAACAACTGGTCGCCGTTGAAGCGCGGCAAGTCAACCAGCGCGGCAGGCCGGCGTTTCTCCAGACCGTAGCGGTCGTGGCCGTCGTGCGTGAAAAGCCCCGGGCCGAAACCGAACGTGATCGTGAGGCCCGCTGCACCCAGGCCGAGGATATCGCCAGAATCGGGTGCGGCTTTGTCGTCGGTGGGCAACGGCTTGGCCGTGTCGCCGCGCGACATGCGCGCGGCCGCATCCGTCCACGTTTTCAGAAGGCCGATCACGTCGTCACGTTTGCCGGTCGTTAGATCGAGCGACGCCACGTACGTATGGCTCTGCTGCGGCGTCACGATACCCGCCTGGTGCTCACCGAAAAACGGCTCGACCACAAGCATCGGGTCGATGGGTTGCTTGAACTGCGCCTTCGTCGCGGCGTGCGCGACTGAACCCGCGCCTAACGCTGCACCCGCGGCAACGCCCGCTTTCAAAAAACGGCGGCGCGGTGGATCTTGATCGTTTGCCATGATGTCGCCCTGCTGTGCTGATTACTTCGCTTTACTTACTTTACGTACTTACTTTACCTACTTACTTCGCCAGGACCAGCGTGTTGACATCGTCCTGCACGTAGTAAAAACCGTCGCCTTCCGGCGTCATCGCGATGCCGAACAAGTCACCATTGCCCGGCGGCGATTGCGCTTTGTCGGTATCGATCCAGCGCGCATACAGTTGCTTGCCCGTCGCCGGATCGATCTCCACAACCTGGCCGTTCAACGCGTTCGTGACCAGCAAGTGGCCGTTGGGCGCCGTCACCATCGCGAGCGGACGATGCAGGAAACCATCGGCGGTCAACTGGCGGCCGACACCCGCGCTGGTATCGCGCGTCATGGGATCATCAATTTCAGTCACGCGGTTGCCAATGGCGTCGGACGCATACAGCAACTTCTGATCCGGCGATAACGCCAGGCCAGTGGGTCCAACCAGGAACACGCCCTTGTCAGCCTGAGCGCCGAAACCGCTGGCGATCACCGTTTCCTGCTTGACCACCGGGGCCTTGCCTTGCGGTATATCCAGGTCGAGGCGAAGAATGGTTGCCTGCTTGAAGACCGGCGGATTGCCATCCGCGCCGCCCACGCCGAAGCCCGCGTTACTCAGGAACAGCGTGGCGTGATCGCCGTTATCGACGACCGCCATGTTGCCCCATGGGTCGTTGATATTCGCGCTCACAATAGTGGACGCCACCTTGCCCTGGTTGTCGAGCACGATCAGGCAGCCCGCGCCCTTGGTGCCGGTCGTTCCGTCGTTGCTTGGCGTGCTGCCGACGATCACCCAGCCCGACTTCAGCATGGTCATTGCGGTGGAAAGGCCAATACCGCCCGGGCAATCCTTGAGGTCGCGCGGCACGGTGGCGAACACCGTCATCTCGTTGGTGTCGGGATGATAGTTGATGATCGTGCTGCCGGTGCCCTGCAAGTTAGCAGCGTTATTGAAGTTGCCTACCAGCACGTCGCCCTGCTTGACCGTACCCGACGATACCGGCGCGACCACGATCGCATACGGGTTCTGGTCGCCGTTGGACGGCACGGTATTGATGAGCGTGGTGTGCTTGTGCAGTGTCTCGAGAAAGCCGATTGGCGCTGCGTGCGCCACGCCGCTGACGAGACCGGCAACCAGGCCGCCGACCAGCAACGCGGCTGATGCAATGGTCGACAGCGTGACCGGAAGCGCTCTGGATTTGATAAGTTGTTTCATACAAAAGCCTCGGATGCGTGCGTTCAAGATCACGCCGATCAGAAAGTGATGGTAGTGCGCACGCCGACGACGAACGTGTTGCGCAACGGCTGCGTGGGATCGTTCGGATTCTGGCCCGCGCCCGCGTTGAAGGTGTATTGCAGATCACCCTGCATGACCCACCACGGGTTGACCTGGTACTGATAGGTCGCCTCAACCGCGGTTTCCTGCGTGCGGATACCGTACGGTCCGCCGCTAGCGGCTGCAGCCGCGATATCGAGGTCATGCACGTGGTTGCCGACCTTGATGTAGGCGAGGCCAATGCCCACGCTGTCGTTGTCGCGGCCGGCGAACGGAGCCTTCATCACAAGGCCCGCGTTGGCGCTGAAGCTCACCAGGTTGCGATCGCCCGGCGCGCCCATCACGCGCGCAAACACGCCAATGCTACGGGGTTCGTCAGGGTCGGGACGCCAGATCATCTGATCCGCGACGGCGTAAAAACTGTAGTTGCCGTTATGGTTTTGCGGTGTACCCGTGCTCAGCGGATTGGCGAGCGACAGGCCGGTGTTGTCAGTGCTCTGGTCAGCGAAGCGTTCGTTGTTGTACCAGAAGCCGATCTTGTACGTGCCGGGCAAGCCGGTTTGCGGCACGCCGACCATTTCGCCGTCCGACGGCTGGTTGATCGAATACTGCAATTCGCCGATATACATCGCGCCGTTATGCAGGTTGAAGTTCGTGCCGCTGAGATTGTTCGGGTTGTTGCCGAGCGGATCTGCGTCGAACACACCTGCCAGCGCGGTCAATGAGGGGGTGATCTGGCCGCGTACGCGCACGCCGAGTCCGGACAGCGGGTACGCCGGACCGCCCGAAGGCATGTCATACGACGGCAGGCCCGGCCAGCCGAACATGGTGTTCACGAACGTGGCCGCGTAACTGCTGACCATGAACTCCTGGTCAATACTTTGCTGGCCGACCTTCACATCCACACGTTTGTTCAGGAATGACTGCTGATACCAGAGCTCCCACAGGCGCGTGGTGTCCTGCGCTTCGATCCCACTCGCAGTGTTCAGCGTGCCGAGGTTGAACTCGCTCAGGTTGCGGCCGTGAATTTGCAGCGCGCTCGCGTTGAATGTTCCGCCCGGCAGGCCGAAGGCCTTTTGTGTATCGAGACCGAGGGTGACGGTGGTCAGCCCGTCGTAGGTGCCGCCGGTTTTCAGGCCGCCACGCGTGTTGTCCAGATATTCCGATACTTCCGTCGCTTGCAGCGTCACGCCGTACTGGCCGAGGAATGAGCGGATGCCGCCCATGTCGCCGAGCAGGGTCGAGCGTGACCAGACGCCGGTCCATTGACCCGCCTGTTGCGCCTGGATGTTCAAGTCGGCTTCGGGCGTGTCGGAAGGGGTTGCGTCCGGGCTGGCCGGTGCGCCCGCAGCAAATGCCGCCGAAAATGTCGCCGATGAAGCCAGCGCGAACAACGCCACGCTGGTGCCGAGCACCGCCCGGCGGAGACTGAAGGGCGCACTAGGGCGCTTGATGGCAGCGCGCAGTGTCGCGTCGGGGCGTGAATCGTGTCGCGATTCAGCGCGCGATTCGCGCGGAGCGAGCTGGACGGGTTGCATCGAAATCCTCTGTCTTGTTGCGACGGCTGCTAACACGTCGTGTTGATTGTTCTAAAGACGTTCCTACGACACGCGCCATAAGCCACGTCCTCCGGGCCACCATCCAGAAGGCACCGGCGAAGCGAATCGTACCCACGCCAAGTTTGAACGTCAATATAAATGAGAACGATTCTCATTATAATTACAGAGAGGTGAAATCTCCCTTACAAAAACCATTTCTTACGGCTTGCTAACTCCCTTATTCGAAATTGTTCAGTAATGCCGTTGATATATATGAATGATGCGGAGATAGGGACTGTCGCCGCGGGCCACTGATTCATCTTGTGCCGCAATCTTCAGGGTCAAACCGGATAGTTGAACACCCGCATCAGGGTATTGCCGGAGCGGCTCAACAACGGCGGCTGCGCCAGCTTGGCGAGCTCCGGCAATCCGCTTAAACCCGCTATGCCGAAATCCGCAGCGCCGATGCGACGAACTGCCAAGACGCCGCTAATTTGGCTTCCTAAATTGCATCTGCTGCTGGTCGTCAGCGAGTGAGTTCAACAAGCCGAACAGGCTTTTTCGTCCACACGATAATGGCGGCGCACGCGGGCAAGTCCTGTCTTGCCCGTAGCGTGTTCGCCATGGTGCAGTCGTGTGCCGGGAAAGTTGAATCCCGGCGTTGAAACCCGGAGTTGAAAACGTGTAGATAAAACCAAAACGCGAAAGCGAAACCTGACCGCCCTGCTCGCCGGACCTGTCCAACCCCGAAGGAGAATAAAAGTGCATCTTCGAACAAATCTCAAACCGCTTGCCTGGATTCTTGCGTGCGCTGCCGCCACCTGGGGTGCATTGCCGTTATCCGCCGCTGCCGAAACGTTCGACGTCAAGGTTGGCTTTGCCGCCCCGCTGACGGGCGCGAACGCAGGTTACGGGAAGGACCTGCAAAACGGCGTGCAACTGGCGCTGGATGAAGCAAACGCGAAGAAGATCCAGATTGGCGGCAAGACGGCCAACTTTGTCATACAGGCAGAAGACGACCAGGCCGACCCGCGGATCGGCGTGCAGGCAGCGCAAAAACTGGTGGATGGCGGTGTGGCAGTGGTCGTTGGCCACTTCAATTCGGGCACGACAATTCCGGCGTCGCAGGTCTACCAGACCGCCGGTATTCCTGTGATCGATCCTGCGGCGACCAATCCGACCATCACGCAGCGAGGCTTCGACAACGTCTTCACCGTCATTTCCAGCGACGCCCAGAACGCCGGGACCGCCGGGACGTATGCGGTGACGGTGACGAAAGCGAAAAAGATCTCGATCATCGACGACCGGACGGCCTTCGGCCAGGGTGAAGCTGATGAGTTCGAGAAAGCGGTGAAGGCGGCGGGCGGCACGATCATCGCGCGTCAGTACAGTGACAACCAGACCGTCGATTTCAGCGCGCAACTCACCGCGCTGAAGGGTGCGGGCACCGACCTGATCTTCTTTGGCGGCCTCGACCGGCAAGCAGCGGCGGTGGCGAAACGGATGAGGCAGCTTGGCATTACTGCGCAGTTCGTGGGCGGTGGCGGCGTGATGGACACGGATTTCCTGAAGCTTGCCGGCGACGCAGCCGATGGAGCGATGGCATGGGAATACGGCAGTCCGCTTGAGAAACTGCCGCAGGGCAAGGCGTTCGCCGAGAAATTCCAGAAGCATTTCGGCGTGGCGATTCTCTCGTATGCTCCGTTCGGTTATGACGCTGCATGGGCCGCGATTAACGCCATGCAGAAGGCCAATTCCGTCGATCCGAAGGTATACCGTCCGGTGCTGAAGGCTATTTCGTTCCCGGGCATTACGGGCACGATCGCCTTCGACAATAACGGCGCGCTGAAGAATGCTTCGTCGACGATGTATCAGGTCAAGGGCGGCGCCTGGGTGCCGATCGTGACGAAGAGCGGGACGTAGGATCTAACGGACGGGTCGCGCTCGGGGCGCTGGTCAGTCTCCGGGCGCGAACGAAACTCATCTGTTCATGTAAGCCAACAGATTCGCCCGCGTCACCGCGGCTTCTTCCTCGAGCCATTGGGCAAATTCCTGCAGGACCGGTGAAGGCGCCGGCCGCTCCGGATAGATCAGATAATACGAAGCCCCGCTGGGCACACAAAGCGAAAACGGCGTAATGATTCTCTGCGCCCGCAAGTCCTCTTCGATCAGCGATAAATCTCCAATCGTCACGCCCAATCCCTGCATTGCCGATGAAATAGCGAGATCAAGCGTATCGAAGTGCTGCGCTTTCGCCGACGGCAATCCCTTATACCCATACGCTTCCAGCCACCTGAGCCAGTCCCGCCGATCACGCGTGGGATGCAGCAAGGTCTGGTCGGCGAGATCATCCGGCGTAGCGGGTGCAGCGCCGACTTGCGGCTTTTTCCACAAACCCGGCGCACACACCGGTGTCAGCACTTCATCGAACAGATGATGCGAGCTCACGCCCTTTAACGTCGGCTCCCCGAACACAATGGCGGCGTCGAACTGCTCGGCATTGAACTCCACCCCGTGAGACACCGCCGCCGTCACTTCGATCACGAGCGCCGGCCGCTCATTCTGCAAACGGATCACGCGCGGCAAAATCCAGCGCATCGCGCACGTGGGACATTTCACCCGCAACGTGCCCGACTGTGCCCCGCTGCGTTCCAGCGCCTCGGTAATCTGCGCCAGCGCCTGTTGCAAAGGCGCGAGCAACATGGCGCCATTCGGCGTCAGCGCAAGACCGCGCGGCTGGCGCACGAACAACGCATAACCCAAGTGCGCCTCCAGCCCGGAAATCTGCCGGCTGACGGCGCCCTGCGTGATGTTCAGAACATCGGCGGCGCGGGTGAAATTCAGTCGCTGTGCCACGACTGCAAAGGTTTTGAGCACATCCAAAGACGGCAGCGGTTTCATTATTGGATCTCGTAAGCCATGAGCTGGGTTCATGGCTAGTATGACAAACTTTCGATTGTCCACGCTTTATTGCTGCTGTCGAATGACAATGGATACTTGAATTGAGTCCTCAGGAGACAACGTCGTGAAAAGTGCCTGGACCCCCGCGTCGAAGCTGCCGAATGTCGGCACAACCATCTTTACCGTGATCGGCCAGCTCGCCGAGGAACATCAAGCGCTGAATCTCTCGCAAGGCGCGCCGAATTTCGCGTGTGATCCGAAACTCGTGGACAGCGCCGCGCGAGCCATGCGCGACGGGCATAACCAATACGCGCCCATGTCGGGCGTGCTCGCGCTGCGCGAAGCGCTCGCGCTGAAAACGCAGCAGCTTTACGGGGCGACCTACGACCCAGGCAGCGAAATCACCGTGGTCGCAAGCGCGAGCGAAGGCTTGTATGCGTCGATCAGCGCGCTCGTGCATCCCGGCGACGAAGTGATCTACTTCGAACCGTCATTCGATAGCTACGGTCCCATCGTGCAATTGCAGGGTGCGATGCCCATCCCGATCAAGCTCTCGCCGGTGGATTTTCATATCGACTGGGATGAGGTGGCCGCGGCCATCACGCCGCGCACGCGGATGATCATTATCAACTCGCCGCACAACCCGTCCGGCAGCGCGTTCACCGTTGAAGACATTAATCGCCTCACGGCGTTGACGCGCGATTCGAAGATCATCGTGTTGTCGGATGAAGTGTATGAACATGTTGTGTTCGACGGCGCCCTGCATCACAGCATGGCGCGTTATCCGGCTCTGGCCGAGCGCAGCGTGATCGTGTCGTCGTTCGGCAAGTCGTATCACGTGACGGGATGGCGTGTTGGTTTCACGCTTGCACCCGCCGAGCTGACCAACGAGATCCGCAAGGTGCATCAGTTCATGACCTTCGCCGCCGATACCCCCATGCAGATTGCATTCGCGGAAGCACTCGGCGACGCATCGAGTTATCTCGGGCTCGGCGAGTTCTATCAAAAGAAACGCGATCTGCTCGCACAAGCACTCGCCGGTTCACGCTTCGAACTCTTGCCGAGTGCCGGCAGCTTCTTCATGCTGGCGCGCTTCGGCGCGTTCTCCGATGAATCGGACAGCGACTTCGTGCTGCGCCTGATTCGCGAAACGCGCGTTGCGACCATTCCCTTGTCGGCGTTCTACACGGACGGCACTGACAACCGCATCATTCGTCTGAGCTTCGCCAAGGACGACGACACGCTGCGCGAAGGCGCACGTCGCTTGTGCGCGGTCTGATACTGACCAATGCTTGTTTGCTTTCGACTCGAACATTCAACTTCTACCAATAGAGACGTTCCATGAAAAACTCCGCTCGCGTTCTGTCGGCCGCCCTGTTGCTGGCCTCGTCGTTGTGCAGCGCCGCCGTGTACGCCGCTGAATCCGACACCTTGCGCTACGGCGTGGAAGCGCAATATCCGCCGTTCGAATCGAAGGCGGCGTCTGGTGAACTGCAGGGGCTGGACATCGATGTCGGCAACGCGGTGTGTGCCACGGCGAAGATGAAATGCGTGTGGGTCGAGACCTCGTTCGACGGCTTGATCCCGGCTCTCCAGGGCCGCAAATTCGACGCAATCAATTCCGCGATGAACGCGACCGATCAGCGCCGCCAGGCTATCGACTTCACGACGGTCGTGTATCGTGTGCCCACGCAACTGATCGCGAAGACAGGTAGCGGGCTTGAGCCGACGCCGGCATCGCTTGCGGGCAAGAACATCGGCGTGTTGCAGGGTTCGATCCAGGAAAATTTCGCCAAGGCGCACTGGGCGAACGCGGGCGTAAATGTTGTGCCGTACCAGGATCAGAACCAGGCTTATACGGATCTGAAGGCCGGCCGTCTCGACGGTACGCTTGTACTCTCGGCGGCCGGACAAACAGGCTTCTTGTCGAAACCGGACGGCGCGGGATACAGCTTTGCCGGCGGCCCGGTCAGTGACGACAAGATCCTCGGCAGCGGCATTGCATACGGCATTCGCAAGGGCGACGATGCGTTGAAGCAGCGCCTGAACACGGCGATTGCAAAGCTCAAGGCGGACGGGACCATTGCGAAGTTCGCGAAGAAGTATCTGGGCGACATCGACGTCTCCGCTAAATAAAGGCGGTCCGAAACAAGGGGATCCGGGCCGATGAAAGCGCCGCTCAAGACGTGATAGCGGGATGAAAGCCGCAGCGCGATCAGCGAGGTTTTTTGAACGCTGGCACACTGCGGCCTTCGTTGTTGGCACAATCGGCCGCCACGTTTGACTAGCGGCTGCTTTATCCGGATATCCCATGAGCACTGCGCCCGCCGCATCGCCCGCGCCCTCCCCGCCGCCGCCATTGAAAGGCGGCCAACTGGTTCTCGCGACCATTGCCGTGGCGCTTGCCACGTTCATGAACGTGCTCGATTCATCGATCGCGAACGTCGCTATCCCGACCATTTCCGGCAATCTCGGCGTCTCCGTCGATGAAGGCACGTGGGTCGTGACGGTATTCGCCGCGGCCAACGCGGTGTCAATTCCGCTGACCGGCTGGCTGACTCAGCGCATTGGGCAGATCAAGTTGTTTGTTGGCGCAATTTTGCTATTCGTGATTTCTTCGTGGCTTTGCGGGCTTGCACCAACGTTGCCGATTTTGCTCGCCGCGCGAGTGTTGCAAGGCGCCGTTGCCGGGCCACTGATTCCGCTGTCGCAGGCAATCTTGCTGGGTTCGTATCCTAAGGAGAAAGCGTCGATGGCGCTTTCCCTCTGGGCGATGACCGCCGTTGTCGGGCCAATTGCCGGACCGGCTTTGGGTGGCTGGATTACTGACAGCTATAGCTGGTCGTGGATCTTCTATATCAACATTCCAGTCGGACTTTTTGCAGCCAGTGTGACCTGGTTTATTTACAAGTCGCGCGAATCGGCCACGCGTAAAGCACCTATCGACACGGTCGGACTCATGTTGCTGATCGCGTGGGTGGCATCGCTGCAAATCATGCTCGATAAAGGCCGCGACCTTGACTGGTTTTCATCGCCGGTGATCGTCTGGCTGGGCATCATTGCGCTGATTGCGTTTGCATTCTTCGTGGTCTGGGAATTGACCGAAAAGAATCCGGTCGTGGATTTACGCCTGTTCGCGGGACGCAATTTCTTTGGCGGCACGGTCGCCATTTCCGTGGCTTACGGCGTGTTCTTCGGCAATCTGGTGCTATTGCCGCAATGGATGCAGCAATACCTCAATTACCGTTCCGTCGATGCCGGGCTGGTGACCGCGCCGCTTGGCATTTTTGCGGTGATTCTCGCGCCGGTCATGGGTCGCGTTTTGCCTCGCACTGATGCGCGTGTTGTCGCGACCATGGCGTTTGTCGGCTTCGCGATCGTGTTTTATATGCGCTCGAAGTATGTGATCGAGATTGATACCTGGCATCTGGTCCTGCCTACCCTGTTGCAAGGGATTCCGATGGCGTTGTTCTTCGTGCCGTTGACGTCGATTATCTTGTCGGGGCTGCCGCCGTCGAAGATTCCCGCCGCTGCGGGCTTATCGAATTTCGCGCGGGTTTTTTGTGGCGCGGTCGGAACGTCGCTGTGCGGCAATGCATGGACCAATCGCATTGCGCTTCATCACGAACGGCTGACGGAACAGGCGAACGTGAATAATCCGCTGTTCTTGCAGTCAATACAGACGTCGCAGGGGGTGTTGAATGTCAACGAAGCTCAAGCGCGCGGGCTATTCGATTTCACCGTGAATACGCAAGCCGCCATGATGGGGCTGAACGATATCTTTTTTGCTTCCGCCGTTATTTTCATCCTGATTATTCCGCTTATCTGGATTACGAAGCGGGCGAAAGGCGGCGGAGGCGGAGCGGCGGCGGGCGCGCATTGAGTTTGGTTCGCGCTCGGAGTTGATTGAACCCGAGCGCAAACAAAAACCCCACCCTAGCCCTTCCGAAACGTAATATGCGACACCCTCCGCACCATCAGCACCGCGGACAACGCCGCAACCGCAGTCAGCGCGACGCCAATGTGAATTGACTGGACGAGCACCTCGCGGGCGCTCTCGATCATCGCCGGCCCATCCAGCCCGGCCGGCGCCAGATCAGCCAGCAACTTCCCCCGCAACGCGGAATCGATCAGGATCCGCGGATCGGCAAACCTTGGCAGCCACGCGGTACTCGCCGGCTCGCCCAGCACGCGCAGCGTGCGCGTAATCACGTCCCGATAATGATGCTGCACGATCACCGCAACCACGCTCGTCCCAAGCATCCCGCCGACCATTCGAGTGGATTGAAGCAACGCCGTGGTAATGCCGAAGCGCTCACGTCCGGCAATCTCCTGCCCGAATACATTCAGGTTATTCAGCACGAAACCCAGGCCAATACCGATACCCGCCATCGGAATCCCGATCCAGATATGCGGCGTGGAAGCATCGGTGAATGCCAGCGCTATACATGCGAATAACAGCAGCGTGAATCCAATCGACAAGATGAACGTAGGCTTGCGCAAATGAATCACAATGCGCGTGTTGATAAAACTGCCGATGGCAATAAACATTGCAATCGGCGTAGCCATTAATCCGGCCTGCTGCGGCGATAGACCAAAACCACCCTGCAGCAAAAGCGGCGCAAAAAAGATCAGCGAAAACATCACGAAACCCGACAGCATCGACAACGTGAACAACGTCACAAGCTCCGGGTCCTTGAAGAGGTCGAGCGGAATGATCGGATGCGTCGCACGACGTTCGCATATCAGCAACGCCACCGCGCCGCCCGCCACGCACGCCGCCAACACCACGTTTCCCATGGTGAGGCCGCTCTTTGGCACGGCTTCAATGAATGCCTGCAAGCCGCCGAGCACGAGGGCAACCAGCACCGCCCCCAGCCAGTCGATCTTCACCGCACCCTCGCGCGGCCGATGGAAATTCGGCAAATGCGCCCAGATGAAATAAAACGCGGCAATTCCCACCGGCAGGTTGATCAGGAAGGTCGAGCGCCAGCCCCAGTGCTCACTCATCCAGCCGCCGAGCGATGGCCCCGCCGCCGTCCCGATTCCATACGACGCCGCCATCACCACCTGCCAGCGCACCCGCAAACGGGGATCGGGAAAAAGATCGGGAATCGACGCGAACGCCGTGCCAACCATCATCCCGCCACCCACACCTTGCAACCCGCGCGCGATGACCAGGAACAGCATGTCGTTGGCGACGCCGCATAGCACCGAAGCTGCCGTGAAAGTGATCACCGCGGCTATCACGAATTGCTTTCGGCCGAAATAATCGCCAAGCCGGCCGAATACCGGCACTGTCACCACCGACGCCAGCAAATACGCGCTCGCAATCCACGCGTAATACTCGAAGCCATGCAATTCCGCGACGATAGACGGCAGCGCGGTACTGACCACGGTCTGGTCGAGCGCAACCAGCATGTTAACGAGGCCAATGCCCAGCATCGCAAGAAGCGCATTGCGGAAAGGCAGTGGCGAGGTGGATTCGGAATGCGGCGGGGAGGCGGACTGAGGAGCGGATTGAGGAACGGATTCAGACACGGGCGAGGAGCCAGAAGAGTAAAAAGGGGGGAGCGATACAAACGTCACGCCCCGGATTGTATGACGTCATTATTTCATCCGGTTGGTCAGGATCGAACGTATGCCTTCAAACGCGGAACATTGATCGGATTATTACTGTCGTACATTTGTAAGCCGTGTAATCAGGCGCGATCGTTTTTCATCGACTAAAAACCGTCGTTTGCATTTCAACCGCTGAAGGAGAACCGTATGTTCAAACGAATCGTCGTGGCTATTGACGGCAGCCGTACCTCGCGCCGGGCATTCGAATCCGCGCTCGAACTCGCCGCCACGCATGGCGCCATACTGCAGCCGTATTACGTGGTTGAAAACGCACCGGTCTATTACGACGTGCCGGGCTACGACCCATCCGTCCTGCGCGACGAACTCGCCGGCCAGGGCGCCAAACTCGCCGACGAAGCGAACGCCGAGATGAAACAGCGCGGCGTGCAAGGCGCAGTGGTGATTGCCGAGGGTTCGTCGGTGGATGATGTCGCGGAGATGGTGCTCGCCGCCGCCACCGCGTTCAATGCGGACCTGCTCGTGATGGGCACGCACGGCCGCAAGGGCTTCCAGCGGCTGATCCTCGGCAGTGTCGCGGAACGATGCCTGCGCCGGGCAACGCTGCCGGTACTGCTGATTCCCGCAGCCTCCGGGGCAGACGCAGTGCCTGGATCAAGAGAGGAATAAAGCGCCGAGTGGGCGGGCAAAAGCGTTCTCACGCGACGTTTTGCCACCCGGGGGTCGATCGCATCGATGGGACAATTTCCTTGTTCCAGATCAAAACGAACTAAAAGCGAGCGAGCCATGCAAACCGTCCACGAGACCCCCGTTCCTCTGCCCAGCGCCCCCTCGCGCCACGCCGCTCATTGCTCGACCTGCGCGTTGAGGCATTACTGCCTGCCGCAAGGCCTGTCTTCCGACGACGTCAACAGGCTGCAAAAGGTGATCATCAATGCTCGCACGATCAAGCGGGGCGAAACCCTGTTTCGCGTTGGAGACACCTTCGACACGCTCTACGCCATCCGCTCCGGCTCGATCAAAACGGTTGTAGCAACACCGAACGGCAACGGCCGCGAACAGGTCATGGGCCTTCATCTCGGTGGCGACGCGCTCGGTCTGGAAGGATTCGACAATGGCCGGCATGCGTGTCACGCCATCGCCCTCGAAGACAGCTCGGTTTGCCTGGTCCCCTATGTGCACTTGGAGCGCGCCTGCCGCGAAACCAGCGCCCTCCAGCGCCGGCTGCTGCAGTTACTGAGCCGTGAAGTCGTCCGAAAGGCGACGCAAACCCTGATTCTTGGCACGTTACGCGCCGACGAGCGGGTCGCCGCCCTGCTGCTGGATCTCTCCGCCCGGCTGAGCCACCGCGGTTACGCGGGCAACGAGTTCAACCTGCGCCTGACGCGCGACGACATGGGCAGTTTTCTCGGCATCACGCTGGAAACCGTCAGCCGGACGCTGTCGCGTTTTCAGGCAAAGGGCCTGATCGAAGCAAAGGGCAAGCTCATCCAGATCCTCGACTTCGACGGCCTGCGCGCGATCTAGCACGCCGTCCAGTTTCCGGCCCGCTTTCCCCGCCCCTCCTCCGGCCCGCTTGCGAGCCAAGCAGGCTTGGCATGTCCTCTGCTACGATTTATCGTTTTGCATCGGCCCGTGCCCGGAGACAAAGCGAAATGAATCGCGAACCTACCCCGCTGCATCCGCTGCTCGCCCGCCTGCGTGAGGCGCGCCAGATTACCGACGCGTTGTTCACCATCGTCAAACGCGAATTCCTGTATGAGCGCCCGATTTCCGAGCGGCATCGGATCGTGTTCTACATCGGGCATTTGGAGGCCTTCGACCGCAATCTGTTCGACCAGCGCCTCTTTGTCCTGCCCAGCCCGAATCCCGAATTCGACCAGTTATTTGCGTTCGGCATTGATCCCGTCGATGGCGGCCTGCCCAGCGATCAGCCTCAAGACTGGCCGTCGCTCGACACGATTCGCGCCTATGTGCAGCGAATTCGTGATGACATCGATGCGCGTTTCGATTCCGTCGAAATTACAAAACGTGCAGATAAGCACGACAATTCCAGCGCACCGGAGGCCACGCCCGAGACGCTGCTGGAGGTCGCTATCGAGCATCGGCTGATGCACGCGGAAACGCTCGCGTACATGTTGCATCAGTTGCCGCTGCATCAGAAGACCGGCCCCGCGATCACTGAAGACACCGCAGAACATCCGCTCGACAGCACGATGGCGCGGGAAATGGTCCACGTGCCTGCGGGCCGGACGACGCTGGGCTTGGCGCGTGATAGCGGCACGTTCGGCTGGGACAACGAGTTCGGTGAACGGGGCGTGGACGTGCTGGCGTTCGAGATGGACCGCTACATGGTGACGAATTCGGACTGGCTGGATTTCGTCGATGCCGGCGGTTACGCGCATCGGGATTACTGGCGAGACAGCGACTGGGCGTGGAAGGAACGCGAAGGCATCGACAAGCCGGCGTTCTGGGTGCGTGATGAATCGCAAGCGGAATCGTCAGTGGGTTGGAAGCTGCGGACCATGTTCGCCGAGATCCCATTGCCCGCGGACTGGCCGGTATATGTGAGTCACGCCGAAGCCAGCGCGTATGCGAAATGGGCGGGCAAGTCGCTTCCAACTGAAGCGCAATGGCAACGTGCCGCCGACACCGCGCCGCACGCCCGGCAGGGCAATTTCGATTTCCGCCGCTGGGAACCGTCACCGGTCCAGGCTCACCCGGAGAACCGCAGCGCGGCGGGCGTGGTGGGACAGTTTGGCAACGGCTGGGAATGGACGTCGACGACCTTCGCGCCATTACCCGGCTTCGAACCGTTTCCGTTCTACCTGGGTTACTCCGCGAACTTCTACGACGACCAGCATTTCGTGCTCAAGGGCGGCTCGCCACGCACGGCCGCCTGCATGCTGAGACCGAGTTTTCGTAACTGGTTTCAAGCGCATTACCAGTACGTGTATGCGGGGTTTCGCTGCGTGCGGGGGTGACGAGCAGTACGGCTACGCCTCCGCGCTTAACAAAAAGCAGACACGTGACGCACGTGATCAAATTGGAGTTGCTCCAATGCCGCTATCCATCTGCGTATTTCAAGTACCTGCAGTACGAATTGCCCGCGCGGCCTGTTAGCGTCCGGGCTCACTCGCCTAGAGGCGAGCAAGCCTCAACCGCGGAGCGCTACCGTGACCACAACGAGAGCCGAGAAGATCAGCGCCGGGGCGAGATGCTGAAACGGCTCCCGATTTCGTAGCAATGTGAAGAGCGCGCCAATCATGATCGCACCGGCCAGCGTCAGGCCTAAAACTCTGGTTTGTTGTCCAGGAAGAAGTGCTGCACTGAGCAACTCGAGAGCGCCACAGAGCAACCGAAACCATGCCGGGTAACCCCAGCGTGCGAAGTCGCGCTTCACCGCGCCGCGTCCGGCGAGATTGACCACGCCGGCAATCGCGAACAGGACCGCTACGATCATCGCGAGAATCGATTCAAAAGATGCTGTGTCTAACGCCATCGTCATGCTCCATTGCTTGGCTGAAAGTGCTTCTGCACGGAGAGGTCCGCAATCAGGCCGGGGCCGCGGGGTTCCCACGCAAGAACTCGCCGGGCATGCTGGCCGCTAACCGTCTGATCGAGTGCCAGTGCGTCAGCGAACGGTCCAAGCGATTTGCGAGCATCGTCGAGCGGCCATGGTTCGACGCGGTCGGCGCCGACCGAGGCCCGAATCGCTTCACCCATTTCAGCAACGGCAACAGCGTCTTCCGCGACCACGTTGAAGATCTGTCCCGCGACTCGGCCGTCCCCACTTGCCGCCCGCTCCACCGCGCTCAGGTAGGCCGTGGCGAGATCATCGACATGAACGGCAGGCCAGTGGTTGCGACCATCTCCGATGACCCTCACACTTCCTGTCTGACGAACCATGCCGGCATGCATGCCGAAGACACCGCCGCCGTAGCCGTGCACCATCGCCGGCCTGAGGATCACTGCAGAAATCGAGCGGCGTGCTGCTAGCGCCAGCACCTGCCGCTCCACTGCGGGCCGCCAGGCGACGAGTGGTGTCGGGTTCAGCGCCGATGCTTCAGTCGCGGGCTCCCCCTCCGTATTGCCGTAGACCCAGGTGCCCGACGTATAGACAAACGCCGCGCCCGGATGCAAATGCGAAAGCATCGCTACCGCCGAGTCCTCATCAACAGCAGCGGCGGAAGCATCGTTGGTCGACGCCATGTGCACCACGCCATCAGCGGCGCCCGCAGTCGCAGCGAAAGACTTTGGCTCACGCAAGTCGCCGCCATGCAGTTTCACGCCGAGACTTGCCAGCGCGCTCGCGGCCGCCGACCTGTCATCGCGCACCAGCGCCGTCACCCGATGGCCGAGGCTGATTGCTTTGCGCGCGACCGATTGCCCGATGTAGCCTGTACCACCTGTAATAAATAGTTCCATAGCGTTCTCCTCAATGATTGCCTGCGAAATTGGTCAGTCACACGAACGAGACTCATCGGTCTCGTTTCGACAAATTTAAACGAGACTGACCAGTCTTGTCAACTAATCGATGATCTGTTATTTATCTGGCATGAACACGTCCTCCCTCCCCGACCTGAGCCCGCTGCAACGCCGTAAGCGATCCGCCATCCTCGACGGCGCGAAAACCGTTTTTTTAAGCCAGGGTTTCAGCCTGGCGACGATGGACGATGTCGCCGCAGCCGCGGGCGTCGGCAAACAGACGGTCTACCGCCACTTCAAGTCGAAGGAGGCGCTCTTCGTTGGTCTGGTGAGCTCGATGTGCGCTCAGGTGGGTGGATTTCTTGCCAGCGCTCAGGACGAGCAATCCGATGGATCACCCGAAGTCGAGTTGCGCGAGTTGGGATGGGTGTTGGCACGAAGCCTTATTACGCTGGACAATCTGCGGCTTTACCGCGCCATTGTTGCTGAGGCCGAGCGCCTTCCGGAACTTGGCCAGGTGTTTTACGAAAATGGTGCAAAGGTCGTGCGTGCCTTCGCCGCAAAAATTCTGCGAAAGCGATTTGACGAATCGACTGCTGCATTGCGGGCGGCGACATTCGTTCAGTTGGTGCTTGGCGACGCGTATCTGGAACTGTCAATTGGCTACACGGTGCCCAATGTTGAAGCGCGCTTTGCGCTGCAGATTGACGAGGCGGTGGCGGCTGCACTTCGCTAAGGAGCCCCGCTAAAATTGCTTTCGCAAATGACGACGCGAATTGCCTTGCCCGCACATCAACTCTGCGGCTTCGATTTGACGGGTCGGACGCATCGCCTTGAGGGCTATGAACGTGTTGCCAGCACGGGTTTATCGGCGAGAAGCGCCTGTACTTCTCGGCATATACCGTCGAGTAACGTCTGCTTCCGCCCTACCGTCCCCGGTTCAATACCCAAAACGGTCGCGAGCCGTTCGTGAGATACGTCGTGCGCCGTTGCTTTTGTAAGCATCCGCGCATCTTGCGCCTGCGACAGGCGACCGATGTGTTTGTTGTATGTGTAACCGCTAGTCGAATGAGAGCTTGCCGGCCGAGTTATCCCTTTCATCTCCGTCCAGATCCCGCGCCTGCCCCCGCCATGCCACACGCAGGCGGCATTTCAAAAGCCGTAGAACCGGGCGGCGTTATCCACCAGAATCCGCTTGAAGTTCTCGTCGCTAGATGACCATTGCTTCAGCAAGTCCAGCAGAACCGCTCCGTCAACCATGCGAAAAGGCGTGACTGCATCGCTGGAATGAACGTCGCTGCTGTGCCAGCCGATATGGGGCCAGTCCGAACCCCACACCACCTGGTCCGGATTCGCCGCTATCAACGCCCGCGCGAACTCACCGGCGCCGGTCAAGTTCGCCTGCCCCCGCGTAATGCGATCGGCGCCGGACAGCTTCACCCAGCAGCGGCCGTCGCCCAGCATCGACAACAAGGCAGAGAAGCCGGGTTGATTAAGCCCCTCCGCGGCGACTGGCATTCCCATGTGATCGATGATGGCGGGCACCGGCAAGCGATTCAGGAGCGGCGCCATCTCAAGCAACTGCTTCGACGTCGCGAAGAACTGCATATGCCATCCAAGGTCCGCGAGCCGCTTGGCCAGTCGTTGCGTTTCGTCCCAGATGCCCGATGCTGTTGCCTGGCCGACGGAGACGAGGTTGATGCGTACTCCGCGCACGCCCGCAGCATGAAAGCGCTTCAATTCCGCGTCGGCGATGTCCGCGTCAACCACGGCCACGCCACGTGCGAGATCGCCGAGCGAATCCAGCGCATCGAGCATGCACCGGTTGTCCGTGTGATAGCCCGAAGCCTGAACCAGCACATTGCGCGTTAGTCCCAGCCGCTCCTGCCGCTTGCGATAGGCTTCCACGGGCGCTTCGCCCACGGTGTAGCTCCGAAACCCGGAAAGCGGATAGCGCGCCGGGTTTCCGAAGACGTGCATATGACAATCGCAAGCACCTTGAGGTATTGCGCCACCGGGCGCCCTGTTGTCTTGAGGATTCGACACGAAGTTATCTCCGTCAGATTGACTTGCTTAATAGAATGGAAGGTGACCGCGCAGATAAGAAAAAGCTCAATCACGCCAGCTTTTCCTATAATGTATACTGCTGTATTTTTAAAACCATCAAGACTCCAGGCCTGCCCCATCGCGGGCGCAGGCGGCTTGAAAGCAACGACAGAGGAAATTTAATAAATGGCTGAGAGCAGCGCTCGCGGGTTGGGTCAGAAAGCGTATCAAGCGCTCGTCGAAGCGATTGAGGACGGATCCTTGACGCCGTCTTCCAGAATTGTCGAGGTGGAATTGGCCGCGCAGCTGAACATGAGCAGAACCCCTGTGCGCGAGGCGGTGCAACGTCTGGAAGCAGAGGGCTTGCTTGTACATGAACCACGCAAGGGCCTCACGGTCTCCCGTCTCACACAGGAACGAGTCGTCGAACTTTACGACATGCGCGAGGTGCTCGAGGGCGCTGCTGCGGCGTTCGCCGCACAGCACGCCTCGAACGCCGAAATCGAAGTACTGCAGCAACTTTGCCGCCATGAGCACGAAGTTATCGGGGACCCGGTCATGGGGGCGCGGCACAATCGCTATTTTCATCAGAATATCTTTCGCTCCGCTCACAACAGCTATTTGCTGCGCAACCTGAGCACGCTTACCTCATCAATGGCACTGCTCGGTAACTACACGCGCCATATAGAAGGGCGCGCCGAAAAAACCGCGCTGGAACATCTGGCGATCGTCGAGGCAATCGCGTCACGCAATCCGGTCCTGGCCGAGCAGAAAGCGCGAGCGCATATCCGCTCGGCCCACGAAGCCCGGCTCAAGGACATGTCGGGCTTCTAGGTGCCAGGGCTTTCGGCGCTTCCCTGTCAGGCAGCTCCAGCTGCAAGGGGCGCCACGCTTGCGCCACGAATAGCATGACGCTCCAGCGCAGCAGCGACAAACCCCTGCACCTTCATCTCCTCCACGAAGCTCAACAGGTACTCGCCACCCGCCACGCCGCGTGCCTTGGGCGTGCCCATCGCCTGGTTGATCACCATGAAGCGGCCTTCGAGCATGCGCAAGCCGGCGCGCTGTCGGGCATCGCTTTCGAGCTGCTGGCGCACGCCCGCCGCCACTTCCAGCTCTTGCGCGATCATCGTCTCAACGACGGACGGCGAAGTCGGCGCGCGCACGATCGTCGCCTGCTTCAGTTCGCGACTCAGGTATAGGTCATAAGCACTGCCCTTGCCGACTACGACCCGATGAGCTTCACGGTCGACTTGCTCATTGCAAGTGATCGTCGAATCCGAGGCCACCAGATAGGCCCCTTCGATTACGACATACGGCGCCGTCTGAATGATGTTCGCGCCGCGGATGGGATCGACGGCCACGAACGCGATATCCCATTCGCCGGTCGTCGCAGCGTCGACCACTTTACCCGCCGCTGAATAGCACACGAGCTCGAGCGGTATCCCGAGCCGTCTCGCGAGTTCCCGGGCAAGATCCACGGACACGCCGTACAGTTCGCCGCTCGCTGTATCCTGCGCCGCGAGAATCGGATTGCCGACGTTGATTGCAGCGCGCATGACACCCGACGGTGCAAGGTCACTGAGAATGGCTGTTGATGACATGGCGGTCCATGGTTCCCAATTGATGTTTCATGAAGTGATGAATTCGTGCCCCGGTGAAAGCACAAATTTGCTTCGCACTGCTTCTCGGGTTCACGCGCAGGTTCACGCGCGATACAACGGCCTCAGTGAACATACGTCATCGATATTCTCGAAGCTCCACAACGCATCGAGTAGCCGTTCCGAGCGGTCCTGCCCGAGGATGGGCACGATCAGATCGAGCGCCTTCGCGTTTTCTTCGTCTGGCGTCAGCGGATTCTCGAAGCTGCCCTTCGCGGACATGGTTTGTCCCTTGAGCACCGCGCCGTTCCTGAGATGCACCTCCATCACGCAGCGCCACCGGCGCTGGACGTCCGTCAGGGAAGGATCGGGCACTGCATGTACGCGTGAGCGGACCTCCAGCGCCTGCGGATCGTTCATACGCGCGTAGTCGTGCGCCGACTTGAAGGTCAGTTCGCCGTCGATCAGCATGATGGCTAGCAGATGCTGCGCGTTGATATCGGGCATCGGCCGGTTGTCGACGATCATCAATTCCTTGTCAGGCATGTTGGCGACGATCTTCTCCACGTCGGGCGCCCGGAAGCCGTGCTCGCGCATGAGGTCATTGAGGACGTGCATCGGTCCCTGGATAGGACCGCCAATGGGCCAGCGCTTGATCGACGCCCGCATCATTTCGTAGTCCTCGCCCAGCCCACGCGCGAGCGCTTCGCGATCGAAACCCTCTGGTCCAAACGCATGGAAGAAATCCCGCTCGCCTGAAAAAATATCCTCGACGCCCGTCCATCCGTAGGACGCCATGGCGGCCGCCTGCAGGCCATTATGCGAAGACATTCCGCCCATGGCGAACGCCTTTTCGATGTGCTGAGGATCACGAAACATCGTGTAAAGACCTGAATGCTGCTGACCGACATAAGACAATGCATACCGCACTTGCAGCGGCGTGAGCTTCAGCAGACAAGCGGCCGCCCCCGCCGCGCCCCACAATCCGCCAGCCGATGCGGCATGGTGCCCGAGCAACTGATACGGCACAGGCCGCAAGGCCAGCAGCATGCGCGGACCAATGTCATAACCCGCAACGATGCCCCTCAGCACTGCCTCGCCACCAAGCCGGTCGCGTTCGCCGATCGCAAGCGCCGCTGGAATCACCGCGGTGCCCGGATGCGTGGACGACGGCGGATGGGTGTCGTCGGTTTCGTCCGCATGCCCCAGCATGCCGTTCGCGAGGGCGGCGTTCTGGATTGTCGTCAGGATGTCCGTGCCGATAATGCCGGCCTGCGGCGTTCCTCCCTGTGGTCCGATATATTCGATGGCCTTCTTTCCCGGCTCGAGTCTCGAACCTGAAATCATGGCTGCGAAGGTGTCGATCAGGTGCAGCTTGGCCCGTTGCGCCACTTCCTTCGGAATCGGCCGATCACGCGCTTCGGAAATATACTGGCTCAGCTTCAGCATGACGGGCGAGACATAGGCATTGTTCATAATGATCTTTGGCAAATTGATGGTTTCGTAAGAGGCCGGCTTGATACGATTAACGCGAGTGTCGAGTGTCTATTGGACCTTGATGCCGAATTGCTTGATGAGCTTCGACCAGGTATCCGTGTCGGCCTGGATCCGGGCTGCGAACGCCGCCGGCGTGCTCGATTCCGGCGTCAGGCCTTCGTTCTCCATGCTCCTTTTCACGTCAGGGTCGGCGAGCGCCTTGAGGAGTTCTTCGTGCAGCTTGGTGATCACCGGGGCGGGCGTTCCGGCGGGCGCCAGCAATCCGTACCAGGTCACGACGTTGAACCCCGGCAGGCCGGATTCGTCGACCGTGGGCAAGTCGGGAAACACCGACGAGCGCTTCGCTCCGCTGACGGCAAGGGGCTTGAGCTTTCCCGACTTGATGAACGGCAGCGTAGACGCAATGCTTCCGAAAGCCATTTGCGATTGACCGTTCAGCACG
This sequence comes from Caballeronia sp., assembly GCF_028292365.1. Taxonomy (GTDB): domain Bacteria; phylum Pseudomonadota; class Gammaproteobacteria; order Burkholderiales; family Burkholderiaceae; genus Caballeronia. The sequence goes on along the minus strand of NZ_JAQGMM010000090.1, from coordinate 48,270 downwards.
TCGAGAATGGAAGGACCACCGCCGTTCGCCGGTACGTGGACGACGTTGATTCCCGCACGCGACGCGAACAGCGCGCCCGCCAGATGCAAGGGACCGCCCACGCCCGATGAGGAATAGTTGAGACTGCCCGGGTGAGCTTTTGCGTAATCGATCAACTGCTTGACTGTATCGATGTGAAGCGATGGACTCACGACCAGCACGTACTGAGCGTCTCCAACAAGACTGATTGGCGAGAAGTCGCGCTGGACGTGCACGGTCAGATCCGGGTAGAGCGACGGATTCACCACGAGGGCCGTACTGAAGCCCATCAAAAGCGTATAGCCGTCCTTGGGTGCACGCGCCGCAAGCACGGTCGCAATATTTCCCGCCGCGCCGGGCCGATTGTCGATGACGATGGTCTGCCCCATGGCGTCGCCCATTTTCTTCCCCAGAATGCGCGATAAGGTGTCCGTGCCTCCGCCGGGGGGAAACGGCAGTATCAGGCGAACAAATTTGCTGGGGTAAGCGTCGGCAGCGGCAGCCGGCATCGAAGCTGAAAATAAAGCCAGAAACAAAGCTGCAAAAAAGCACAGCAGCGCGGACGCAGACCGCTTCATCCGGTTCTCGCCAACATCATTCATAGTGTCTCCTGGGCGTTCTCACGCCATCGGGTTATCTTGTTGCTGGATCGATGCCGGGCGTCAGGCGGCGCTTGTCAGGCACCGCGCTAATTCCTCGATGCCCGCGTTCTCCAGATTCCACGCGAGGTCGATCACGCGTTCGCTCTTCACGTCGGGCCAGCCCGCGAACACGGCGCACGCGCGGAACTTCGCCTCGACTTCGGCATCTGTCATCGGGTCGGCCAGGCTGCCCTTTCCGAAGTTCCGCCGACCTTTGAAGACACGTCCGTCTTTCATCGTAATGTCGATGAATGTTGTGACAATCGTATAACCCTCTTCACGTGCCCGCGCCTCGCTGAACGTACGATAGTCGACGCGTTCGATCAGCGCCTGGATGTCGGGGCGAGTGACGAAGTCGTCTGTAAAACATGAAAGCGTGAGCGTGCGTTCGGCAAGCAAGCCGGCCAGGCAAAATTCGAGGCTGAACTTGGCCTCGAGTTCGTTTTTCGGCCGATGATGCAGCAGCGTTCGATGAATATTCTCACTCGTGGTCAGCTCGATGTGCTCGACCCCGGTTGCCTCGATGCCGTGATCGACGATGAGCTCCAGCATCAGCGTCATGCCAGGATGGCTCAAGCTGCCCGTGGGCCACGGCTTGAGCCAGACGCCCCGGTCCGCGAATGCCCACGGGTTGCCCAAGCGCGCTTCGATCCGCTCGGCTTCGTAGCCGCCGCCTTGCGCGCTGAAGAATCCGCGGCGTGCTTCAAGGATGCCGTGCGATGCAGTGAAACCCAACGCTGCCAGCTCGGCCGACACAATGCCGCATTCAGCCGAGTGACCGGCATGAAACGGCTTGCTCATGGTCCCGAAGTTCTCGGACAAGCCGCTCGCCTGCGTCGCGGCGATCCCCAATGCGATTTCCATTGTGTCGGCGTCGCACCCGGTGAAGCGGCCGACGGCAGCCGCCGCACCCAGCATGCCGCAGGTTCCCGTGCTGTGATATCCACCGAGAATGTGTTGCGGCGCGGTGGCATCGAAGAGTTTGCATGCCACTTCCACGCCGACGTGATAGGCGACCAGCAGGTCGCGACCGTCTCCACGCGCCTCCTCGCCTTTTGCCAGCAAAGCTGCCAACACTGGCGCGGACGGGTGGATACCCTGGAACTTGCCCGTCGCGGCCTGCTGCGTATCGTCGAAATCGTCCACGTGCATTGCCGTGCCGTTGATCACCGCCGCGAAGCGCGCAGGCATCCGCTCCTCGCCACCGATGATCACCGAGCCGCCACCGGCTTGCGCGCGCAAGCTGCCGTGATAGTTGCGCAGCAGCGCGACCGTCGGCGAAATCGAACCCGACAGTGCGCAACCGAGCACGTCGAGGATGGACTTCTTGCCGAGATGCATCACTTCATCGGGAATATCCCGCCACTGTGTCATGGCCGCAAATTCAGCAACGTAACGGGTCAAGCTGAGGGCGACGTACTCGGAATTTCCGCTTGTCTCTTGCGCCTCGCGATGTTCAATCGTCATCTGTACCTCTTTCACGTGTGTTGCCTGGTTTGCGGGCTAATCCGCCGTGTCCGCCGGCGCGGTGGCATCCTTGCCCGGCGATGGCATTGCAGTGGGAAACGTCACCCCGAAGTCGCGGCCGACCGTGGCAAGCGCAGCGGCAATCTCATCCTTGAGCGGTACGCCCGTAACGAGGTGTGCCTCGCGGGCCCTCGCCTCGGGTTCCCCCGGGTACATGACTTCAGAGAAATTTGCCGCGGGCTTCAGCGCTTTCAACCTGCCGATCAGCGTTTCCATGCGAACGGTGAAAGAAGCCATATCGATGAAGGATTCAATCTTCCAGCCCATGAAAAAGTGCCCGACGTTCTGCGGCGCTTCAAAATCGAAGTTCATGTCGCGGATGTCGCCGCCAAACGCCGACCCCGACATCACGCCGCCGAATATATCGATCATCATGGCGAGCGCCGAACCCTTGGAGCCCGCGAAAGGCAGCATCACGCCTTGCAATGCGAGATTCGGATCTGTGGTCGGACGCCCCTCTTTGTCGAGCGCCCAGCCCTCGGGGATCGGCTTGCCCTCCTTAGCGGCAATGCGGATATGACCTCGTGCCGCGATGCTGCTTGCCATGTCCATGGTCCATGGCGGGTAGCGCCCCGCCGGAGCCGACACTGCATACGGGTTAGTGCCCAGCAAAGGCTCCTGGCTGCCGAAGGGCGCAAGCGAGCGCGACGCCGGAGACATGCAGATGCCGATGCCGTCATCGCCTGAAATGGCGCGAGCGTAATAGCCCGCCGTGCCAAAGTGATTGCTGCCCCGCACCACCACGGAGCCAATGCCGGATCGCTCGATCATCGCCCTGACTTCGGTGACGGCGCGCTGCGCGACCACCGCGCCCATCGCGTTGTCTGCGTCGATTGAAGCTGACCAGTTGCTCCGGTGCTCGACCTTGATATCTGGCCGCGGATTGACCATGCCCTTCTTCAACCGGTCGACATACGACGGCAGCCGCGCGACCCCGTGCGTCGAAACGCCTATCAGGTCCGCATGGACCAGACTCGCGGCGACGGTCCTCGCATCGTCAGCCGGCAAGCCTGCCTCCATAAGGACCTGCGTCGTGAAATCTTCGAGTTGCGCATGTGGGAATCGCGCGTTTAACGCCATAAAACCTCCTAAAAACACAAATGTATACCGTTGAATTCAAATGTCAACATCGAATCGACGGCAGCGGGACATGCTTTCAGAACCGATGCCGAATCGCGAAGCGCACAGCTGCCTGATGGTTATTGCTCGATGGAGATAGCTGGTCGATCGCGGCGACCGCTTGATGACCCGTGGAATCCACGCCTGACGCTTTTTGATAGCCCGCGACAAACATGAGGTCAGTCCGTTTCGACAGGAAATAATTGGTGCCGAGTGCAAACTGGCTATATTTCGCACCACTTAGCGATCCGACCGAACTTCCATTCGTGAAGTTGTACGAAGCCGCTACCTGGAGCGATGGTGTGAACAGGTACTTTATGCTTACTTCGAAATTATTGAAAATTGCGGTTCCGCTCAGGTGGGGGGTTGCTCCGGCGTTGCCGGGGTCCGCGCCGAGTTGCTGATACTGCGTATTCGAATAAGTGGCGCCCAGGGTCGCCTGGCCGATCCGGTAAGACGCGCCGGCCACAATAATCTGCAGCGTGCGCGCCGACGCGTAGCCGGAAAAGACTGGCGACTGAAGAGCCGCCGCAGCATTGGCGCCATTGTTGTACGCCGATATGTACGGGTCTTGCAACGACTGATAAGCCGCCCCCAGCGCCAAGGGTCCGTTGGCATACGAGAAGCCTCCGCCAACGCCTGAGAATCGGTTGAATTCCCCTGCCTGGCCGCCAAAATTGTACATGCCGCCAAACTTGAAGCCGCGGTAATCGACGCTCATGTACTTCACGGAACTGTTGACGCGAAACGTATTGTTCAACTGGTCGAGGTCACCTGGATGCGTGGCGAACCATCCTCCCCAACTCTCGGATGCGGTCAAGGTCGCACCGACGAAATCGATGATGGAACTATATTGGCGCCCAGCGGTAACCGCGCCGTAAGGCGTCGATATACCCACCAAAGCCATTCGCCCAAACTCGAGTCCTCCCTGCCCCAACGTACCTGTATTCGAGTCAAAGCCATTTTCCAGTTGGAAGACCGCTTTGTAGCCGCCACCAAGGTCTTCCTCACCTTTAAGCCCCCAGCGGGCTCCGTTGATCTCGCCACTCACCATGGACACCAACTGCTTGCCTTTGGAATTGCTGACGTAGTCGATGCCGTCGTCGAAGACGCCGTACAGCGTTACGCTCGACTGCGCCTGAGCCATACCGGACGCAGCGGCCAGGATTGAAACCATGACAGCTTTTTTCATCGAAGATCTCCTTGAAGTCATTTTTCTTAGTTTAATTCGTCATGCTAATTAATTGCCTGGACAAGGAGAAGATCGATAACCTTCTCTGCCTGGGATCCAACCGACTGCGGCCCGGTGCCTCACTAAGACGAGGTCAAGGAAACGGCGAACTCAATGAGGCAGATCTTCCGGTTCGTAGGTTCGGGACGCAACGGATGGCCGTGCTCGTCCAGTGCCTCCTTTGATACGTCGCAACCACGGCAGCGACGTAGACAACAGCAGGGCCAGGGCGACCAGCAAGAACCCGAGGCTGATCGGACTTGTGACAAAGATCAGCGGGTCGCCGCGCGAAACCACGAGCGCGGTTCGCAAGTTCACTTCGAAGATCGGTCCGAGAATAAAGCCCAGGATCAACGGCGCCGGCTTGCAGTCGAGCTCCAGCATCAGATATCCGAACGCGCCGAAACCAGCGGCCATGAATACGTCAGCCGGGGAATTCGACACGCTATAAACGCCGATGCAGCAAAACACCAGGATGCAGGGGAACAAAAAGCGGTAGGGTATCGTCAATAGACGGATCCACAGTCCGACCATCGGCAAATTGAGGACCAGCAGCATAAGGTTGCCGATCCACATGCTCGCAACGACACCCCAAAACAAGTCCGGGTGGTCCTGCATCACCATGGGCCCGGGCGTGATGCCCTGGATGGTCAATGCGCCGAGCATCAATGCCATGGCGGCGCCGGCCGGAATACCGAGCGTCAGCATCGGGATGAAATGCGTCAACGCGGCGCTGTTGTTGGCCGCTTCCGGGCCCGCCACGCCTTCTATCGCGCCCTTGCCGAAACGCGTCGGATCATCGGCCAGTTGCCGTTCAAGGCTGTATGACGCAAATGAGCTGACCAGCGGTCCCGTACCAGGTAGCACGCCCAGCGCCGCTCCAAGCGCCGTGCCGCGCAGTATTGGCTTCCATGACGAGCTGAGGTCCTGCCGTGAAGGCAGGAGATTGCGTAACTTCGGTACAGCTTGGCTGATATCGCTCGCCGGCGCTTCTTTCACGCGCGATGCGTGGCCAATACGCGCAGCAATCTCGGCGATAGCGAACAGACCCACTGCGATCGCAACGAAATCAATACCAGCGGCAATATTGCCAAGCCCAAAAGTGAATCGTTCACGGCCGGAATTGACGTCCGTGCCCACCGTACCCAGCAGCAGTCCGATCGCCACCATGCCGATCGAATTGACCAGCGATCCGCCAGTCAGTACCGCCGCAGCGAGCAAGGCCAGGACGACCATCGACGTGTACTCGGGTGCGCGAAAATCGAGCGCGAGGGAAGCCAGCAGCGGAGAGCACAACGCTATGACGACGACCGCCACGCAGCCGGCGAAGAACGACCCGAGCGCGGCCACGAAAAGAGCCGGGCCGGCCCGCCCCTGTCTTGCCATTGGATGGCCGTCGAAGCAGACGACGACGGACGTAGGCTCGCCGGGCATGTTCAACATGATGGCGGTGGTCGATCCGGCATGATGCGCGCCGTAGTAGATCCCCGAAAGCATGATCAGCGAGGAGACAGCCGGCATCTTGAATGTCAGCGGCAGCAACATTGCGATGGTGGTAAGCGGGCCGAGTCCCGGCAGGACGCCAACCATCGTACCGAGCGATGCGCCAACGAGACAGTAGAGGAAATTGATGGGAGACAAGGCGACACCAAAGCCGCCCATCAGGTTGTGCAGGTCGTGAACGATATCCATCGTATTTTAACTGTCTCGTTTAATTATATATAGTCGTACTGATTATTGGCTTGGCGTCAGAGCCTGATCAGATAGCTCACCGGCAAACCCATTCCAAATACAAACAACGCACCGGAAATCACGCATAGCACAAAAAGGATGATCGCGACCTCCCACATCCGGTAGCGCACGCCAACGCCCGTGGCGCAAATCACAAGGCCAAGCACCGAAGGCAGCAGGCCGAAACGATCAATACACAAACCAAACAGCGCGGCCCCGAGCACCAGCAAAGCCAGCGCGCGCAAGCCCGGCAATCTGAAAGCAGACGCGGGCGCATTGCGCAGCGACGAGATCATCTTTATTACACCGAGCAATACCAGCAATGAACCGATGATCATGGGGACGTAGCCCGGCCCCATCGCCATTGCACTCCCTATTTGATAGGCTTGATCAAGCCACAATGCACCTGCCCCGATTGCGGAAAATACCAAACCCGTCAAAAACGTCTTGTCGCGGGCGAGACGCAAAGCGACCATGAAAATGCTCCCTCTTCTTTGAACGGTTCTGCTGCATCAGTCGGATATCAGATCATGCGGTCAAATATACGGTTGTATACAGATGAATAATATACGGTAAACCCTCATTCCGACCTAGGGGATTCCCGCATGTTTGACTCAATTGATTCAGCGCCCGCTCGAAGCGATCTCGGGATAACTGAGCGAAAGACGGAAGGCCGATCAGGCGAGCTCGACTGATGTGTCGCGAACTTGCTGCATTGGGTTATAAGCCGTTCAAAACGGCTTATAACCACAAAAGGTGTGCGCGAATAGTCCAGGTTCCTGCAACGCAAGACTCGGACATGAGCTTTCGGTATGGCATTCGCAGCGCCGGGCTCAGGCTCGCTTGCGCAACCGCCGGGTGAATGCTTCGCCTGTTTCGCGTGTTCCCAGATCCCCTCCAACGTCCTTCGTCGCTTCGCCCGAAGCGATTGCCTCTTCGGTCACGCTGTCTATAGCGGCGGCCGCGCGGACAAAAGCACTTTGCTTCGTTCGTTGTCCATACCAAGCTAGCAGCAGGCCGGCCGACAATATCAAGGAGAACGGATTGGCGATGTTCTGACCCGCGATATCCGGCGCCGAACCGTGCGCCGCCTGGGCCATACCATGATGCTCGCCCGCGTTCAGCGATCCGGCCAATCCAAGGCTGCCCGACAATTCCGACGTCAAGTCCGACAGGATATCGCCGTACATGTTGGTGGTCACGATCACGTCGAAGCGCTGCGGCGCACGGACGACATGGGCCATCATTGCATCCACGATGAAGTCGTCCACCGTCATGCCTGGATACTCGCGGGCGACCATGCGGCAGACATCGAGAAACATGCCGTCACCAATCTTCAGCACGTTCGCCTTATGAACGAGGCTAACGTGTTTCGAGCGATGCATCGCCAGTTCGAAGGCGCTGCGAGCGATACGCTCGCAACAGCTACGCGTAATACGCCGCAGGGAGATAGCGACGTCCGGAGTCACCAGGATTTCCCCGTTGCCCTGCTCCATGTTGCGATCGGCATAAAAGCCTTCCGTATTCTCGCGCACCACTACGAGGTCGAACGGACCGACCGGCGCCTTCAATCCAACGTAGGTTCGCGACGGACGGATGTTGGCGTACAAGTCCAGACTTTTGCGGAAAAACTTGGACGGGTTGATCTCTCCCTTGGCTTCGTCTTTGAACTCAAAGGTAGCTGTCGGACCGAGCACCAAACCGTCCGAGGCCTTCACGCGTTCAAGGAGAGCCGGGGTGACCGTTGCGCCGTGTTTGACAAGGCTCGCGTGCCCGGCTAAATCGTGAATAAGTTGCAGATCCAGTCCGAACGCGTCCGAGGCCGCCTCGAGCACCTCAACCGTGGCGGACGTAATCTCTGGGCCAATACCGTCTCCTGGCAATACGACGATCCGCATGCGCTACTCCGTTTTAAGTTATGAATACCGTTGTATACTATTGTCTACGAAAGTTATAAGTCAAGGTTTGTTGCGCGGTCGCGGGGATATTTGCCAGAACAGGCGCGTGATCATTAAGGAACACTCGTTTTCGGCAATCAGTGACAACAAAAACTCAGTTAATTTATTGATTTTGCTGAAATTTCTGTCGACTTGAGGCGCATCGAGACCGCCTCGCCGATTCAAGTGCAGTGCGTACAAACGAGTTCTCCGACCGCTCCTTCGACAATGGGTAGACGCTGCAGCGTCGCCGGATCGATGATTTCCGCAAAAACCACATCGCTCGCATGAAACAGCAGGTCATTCGTCCAGTCGGTCTGCCCGCCTAAAATACTCAGGACTTCTGATAACCCAAAGTTCGCGTTGCGTACCTTGAAACCCCGCTTATCTTCCATGGCTGCACGCAAATCCGGATTGTTGAGTCCCGCCTCGCCACCAAAGAGGCCTAGTCTCAGCTTGAGGTCACGCGGCCTGATCCCATCGAGTTCACGCAACACCTGTTCGATCAACCCGGGATAGGACGGCGTGCATGAGATCGCGTTAATACCGAGATCGAGAATTGAATCGATCAGCAATCGCGTACTGCCGACCCCGAATGGACAAGCGTTATGCCAGTCGCGCAGCGCCTTATCGGGCAAGGATTTCAGCAGGTCGAACCGTTGCTGGAAATGAAAAACGGAAGCGAACGTAACGTGGAGATTGTTTACAGGCGTTAAATGTTTTAACGCTTGATCACGGGCTCTAAGTGCTTGCACCGAACCCGCACCGTCAGGTTCGATACCGACCAGACTGAAGCGGGAATGGTGTTGTGTGTTGTGGTCTTCAACCTGTGAATCGCTGCAGCCAATGCATAAGTGACAGCTGCCGGGCTCGCTAGGAGAGTTGAACAACTTGATGTACGAGCCGTTGGATTTTTATTCTAGTTCGGGTTTGAACAGCATAGGGCTGCCCACGGTTCAGCGGCGCCCATTCTCTCGCTCAGACTCCGGGCACCGGTGAGGCGATGCCTCGCGAAGCGACCAACCGGAATCGCCAAGTAGTTGAAGGTCGGGCGCCCTGACAGCGAGAATGTGAAGCCGCTTGAACAGCCCCAACGCGCGTAACCATCGTTGCAGCATGGCTGCCTCCGGTCTAAAGATCCAGGACCAGCTCCCGGCTCGACGCCCGCGATACACAACAAGTCAGATACTCTCGTTTCTCGTCGTCTCCGAGAATGCAGTCGTTGTGTTCGACCTCGCCCGATAAATACCGCACCTTGCACGTACCGCACAATCCGGCCCGGCACGAGGTTTCAATCGCCACACCCGCCTCCTCCAGCGCATCGGCAATGCTCTGGTCGCCTGACACCGGGATCTGTTGTCCCGTGCTGGCAATCTTCACGATGAACTCGCCCACAGCCGCCGCAACGGTCTCACTCTCGGCCCGTTCCGGCGCCTTGAAATGTTCAAAATGAACTGTTCCGGACGTCCAGTGCTCAGTCGCCGCAGCGCAGGCTTTCATGAACCCACCCGGGCCGCAGTAATAGACATGCACACCAGGCGCGGTCTCGCTCAACAATCGCTTTAAATCCACTCCCTTCGAAGGATCTCCGTTATCGAAGTGAAATTGCAGCTTGCCGCTGGCATGCAGCGGCGCAAGCTCGGCCGCGAATGCCGTGCAACTTGCATCCCTCGCGCAGTAGTGCATCTCATAGTCGATGCCCACTTCTTCAAGCCGATGCGCCATCGCTTTCAAGGGTGTCACGCCGATACCGCCGGCCAACAGAACGACCTTGCTCGCATCGGCGGCGAGTTCGAAGTTGTTGCGCGGATAACTAATGCGCACCTTGTCCTGCACGCGCAAGGTGTCGTGCAACGCTTTCGAGCCGCCCCGTCCCGCTTCGTCACGCAAAACCGCAATCACATAGCGATGACGTTCGTTCGGCGAATTGCTTAGCGAGTACTGACGGACGAAGCCATCGTTCAAATGGATATCGATGTGCGCGCCCGCGGTGAAAGCGGGTAACGCTTCGCCCGATGGATCGACGAACTCGTATGAGTTAATGCCTTTGCCTTCAAAGCGGATCTGTCGCACCATCAACTCGAGCGTGCGAGCGTCCGCCGGTTTGTCTGAACTTGCCATTAGTTTTCCTTGCACGACCTGACCTGCAGGTCTTCATAAGGTTGGGCAACTCGCGTTGCCCAACCCTTTGCGATGATCCGTTCAACCCTTGACCGACGCCTCGAGCGCATCAAACTTTTCGCGCACAAACGCGGCACGCTCTTCGCCCTTCAGCGTCTCGCTTTCGGTCAGGATTGCGACGATTCGCTTCGTTACATTGCGGCGATTCGCCACCTCCTGTTCGACGGTCTCGCCTTCCGGGATATCGAACACGTTGCCCGAGCAATAGCTATTCGGCGCGCCTGAGTTGGCACGGAACCATTCAGCAAAGTTATCCGCCGACGCGGCCGGGTTCGTACCCCGTACCGCATCACGCAGCATCTTGCGGAACAAGAACAAGCCGGCGTCGAACTTCGTCGGATTCTCGAGGGCATGCACCGCGATCGGCCGCTGACTGATGATGGCTTCGTAATCGCCGGGCGCGTATTGAGCGTCCTTGTAGTTCTCGCGCTCGCGATGGTTCGGCGGGATGGGCGGCAAGTCCTCCAGCTTGTATTTGCCAAAGCGCTCAGGACGACGCATGGCCACCTGCCCTTCAAGGAAATCGATCGACTCGTAGCCGACCAGCGATTTATCGCAGATGCCGCGCGTATCAATGCCCGGCCCCATCACGCGCCAGCCGATCATCTTGCTGTTTTCATCGTCGACAGGAACCGTCCAGCGAATGATGTGAAAGCGGCTGAACAGCTTCTTCTTTGAACCATCTTCCGACGTGTAGGCGTGCAGGCTCAGATTCGGCAGGACCTGATGCTGGACGCGCACGAACAGCCTGTCTTTATCGACCCGGCGAGCACCCGCGCAGGCAAGACTGCGACCCTGCTGCACCGGCACGAAATGCATGTCGGGTGCGACTTCCATGGACTTCGCGCCGACTTCGTCGAACGTCGTGCCCTGGTACTTGCCGTTCACCACGTTCTTGCCCGCGTGAAGCGCGGTCGGATGATAATTATCCGCGGCGTTGTCCTGCACTTGCAGCCAGTTGCAATGCTGGAAGTTGCTGTAGGCCACGAGTTCATCGCCGGGCGCAACGGTAAAGTCGCCCTCCCATTCCGGGAACGGCGGCTCCTTGTCGGGCGGCCCCATGTACGCAAACACCAGGCCATTGCGCTCTACAGCCTTGTACGCGCCCTGCTGGATCGAGCACGCATATTTCTCGGCTTCCTTTTCTTCGCCATTCGGAAACGGGACGTGAAGACAGGTGCCGTCCACGTCGAAGACCATGCCGTGATAGCAGCATTTGATACCGTGCTCCTGGATCGCACCATATTCAAGCGATGCCCCACGATGCACGCAATGCGCGTGCAACACGCCCACGCGACCACTGCCATCGCGAAATGCAACCAGCTCTTCGCACAGGATCTTCAAAAAGCGCGGGGTATCGGTGAGTTCGATCGACATGCAGACGGGATGCCAGAAAGCCCGCATGTATTCGCCCATTGGCGTGCCGGGTCCCGTCTCGGTCAATTCCGGATCGTGGCCCGGAACCTTGCTGGTGTAGTACCCGCCAAACGGCACGAGCTTTTTCTGCACCACACCGCCACCGGCGCTTTTCTGACCTTCTGCTTTGTCTGACTTGATATTCATGGGGTCCTCTGCTGGGTTTATCCATCGTGCCGAGCCGGGTTGTCGTCCGTCTCGATTGTCTTCGTTCGCTTTGTGCTTTAGATTCTGAACTCCGAACTCTGTATACAAAGATACGATTCAGAGTGCCGCGCTGTCTCTACAGGTAAACGCTTGGTCGCCTCCGCTGCACGCTATCCGGTCAATCCGTTTGACGCTGTCCCGCGCCAGCCTGTAACCTGTTGAACTCAGTATCCAAACTTATCGAGAGCCATCATGGTCGCCAAACTTCTGAAGCTTCAGGCACGTACCGACTATGTCGATGAAGTCTATAAAGTGCTGCTCGACGCCATTAGCGAAGGATCGCTTGCACCAGGAACCCGCATCACGCAGGAAGAAATTGCCGACCAGCTTGCGGTCTCCCGGTCACCCGTTTTGCAGGCGCTGCGCCTGCTCAAGAAAGACGGGCTCGTGCAGGACGCGCCAGGGCGCGGTCTTCTTGTCACCCCGCTCGATCCCACCTGGATCGCCCATCTCTACGAGATCCGCGGCGCGCTCGATTCGCTTGCGGCGAGTCTTGCGGCACAACGCGGCGCCAAGCTCGATAAAGCGCTGATCACGCAAGGGCGCCGCGCGTCGAAAGGCGACGACGTGAAAGCCATGATCGATACAGACTGGGCTTTCCATTCCGCCATCTACCTTGCATCGGGCAATCCGTTGATTGCGGAGACCGCGCATCTTCACTGGGTTCATCTGCGCCGGGTAATGGGCGCCGTGCTGCAATCGTCGGCTCAACGCAAATCCATCTGGGACGAACACGCGGCGATTACCGAGGCTATCGCCGCAGGCGACGCTCGCCGCGCCGCGGAACTCACCGACCTCCATACCAGCCGCGCCCGTGAGAACCTGGTGCGGCGGCTGGGGGAAGTGCTGAGTGAAGAAGCCGAAGACGCGGCGCATCAGTCTTGAATAAGCTTCTTAAGCACGCGTCTGCACGCCGGTTTCCATCACACGCTCAGTGTCTTTCATCGCTTCTTTCGTCGCTTCGCGCTTGCGGCTGTTCACGAGTTTTGCAGGCACCGTGAACACGAGCACGCTGCCAATGATCAAGCTCACTGCAAGCCCCAACACGCCGTTTCCTGTCGACCCCGTCGAGGTCTGGATCAGCCCGATCACATAGGGGCTGACCACGCCCGAGATGCTGCCTACCGAGTTGGCAACGGCAAGGCCGGCCGCTGCGGCCGCACCGCCGAGAATAGCCGGGGGCAAGACCCAGAACTGCGAGATGGTTGTCATCACACCCATCGTGCCGACGGTCAGCGCAAGCATTGCGATCGGCGTGGAATGCGCATAGGAAACGCTAAAGTACAAACCCGCTGCGCCAACAATCCCCGGCAACGCGAGGTGCCAGCGGCGCTCGCCGCGAGCATCCGAACTATGGCTGACGAGTACCATGGTGACGGCCGCTGCGGCATACGGAATCGCGCTTAGCAAACCGATGTTCAGCGGATCGGCCACGCCACTTGCCTTGATCAAGGTAGGCAGCCAGAAGCTCACACCGTAAAGACCCATTGTGAAGAAGAAATAGATCAGGCTGAGCAGCAAGACCTTCGGATGCATGAGGCCGTCCTTCACGGAATGCAGGACATGCGCTGACCGTTCCTCGACCAATGCCCCTTCAAGGAAGGCTCGTTGTGGTGCGGAGAGCCACTTCGCGTCGCTGACTTTGTCGTCGAGATAGACCAGCGCGATCAGGCCGAGGATCGCGGTCGGAATGCCTTCGAGCACGAACAGCCATTGCCATCCAGCGAGTCCGTGCGTGCCGCCCATGTGGTTCATGATCCAGCCGGATAGTGGACCGCCGACCACGCCCGACATGGGGATACCGGTCATGAACAGCGCGGTCACCTTGCTGCGTCGCGACGATGGGAACCAGTAGGTGAGATAAAAAAGGATTGCGGGAATGAAACCCGCTTCTGCCACGCCAAGCAGGAAGCGCATGATATAGAAACTGGTTGGCGAGGTGACGAACATCATGCCGGCGGAGATGATGCCCCACGTGATCATGATCCGCGCGATCCAGCGGCGGGCGCCGACCTTCAATAACAGCAGGTTGCTGGGTACTTCGAACAAGAGGTAGCCGACGAAGAACACACCCGCGCCCGCACCGTAGACGGCATCGCTGAAATTGAGATCTTTGAGCATTTGCAGCTTGGCAAATGCCACGTTAATGCGGTCCAGATAAGCGCACAAATAACATAGGAACAGGAACGGCAATAGTCGCCACGTAATCTTGGAGAACGTGGACGCTTCGTCGCGTTTGCTGAATGCGGCCGGGCTAGCGGGATTCATGTCTTGTCTCCTGGGGGTCGGATAAAAGCGGGACGCCGGCCTTCTCTTGATGGTGGCTGTGTCGTCCCTGCTTGATGTGGTACATGAAGCAATACATGCTGCGTGCCTGCGTTCAACGCATGGCGTCATCAGTCGAACATGTCGGGCTGCTTGGCAACGAGGTCATTCCAGATCGTCTGGAAATGCAGCCAGCCAATGTATTCGCTACCCACATGCTCGCGGCTATAGCGAGCCCGTTCGGGCGTGACGAGCTTCGGCGTGATGCCGGTCGCATCAATCATTAACTGCTGCTGACAGCATCGCTCCAGGGCGATAAACCAGAACGCCGCTGACTCTATGCTGTGACGGCTCGCGGTAAGCAAACCGTGATTCTGGTGAATGGCAGCCTTTACACCCTTGAACGCATTCGCAACTTTATGGCCCGCCTTTACTTCGACCGCGACCTGTCCAGCTTCATCGCCGATCACCACGTGGTCTTCGAAAAATGCGGCGGCATCCTGCGTGATCGGCTCGAGATTTTTGCCAAGTGCGGCGAACGCCGTGCCATACACTGTGTGCGCATGGCACATCGCCACAATATCCTGATGCATTTCGTGAACGGCAGCATGCAACACAAAACCGGCCCGATTGATCGCATGATTGCCTTCGACCACGCGGCCTTCGTGATCCGCGCAAATCAGATTCGACACCTTCACTTGCGAGAAGTGAATGGCCATCGGATTGGTCCAATACAAGCCCGGGTTTTCCGGATCACGCACAGTCAGGTGGCCGGCAAAACCGTAGTCAAACCCCTGTAGTGCGAACGCCCTGCACGCCCCGACCAGGCGTTCCTTCAAGTGCTGCCGCTGCGCCGCGGGATTCGCGAACGTCGGCAATTCCGGGAAGATCAGCCCTTCCTGGTCCGGCTGATAAATCGATACCTTGCCGTCCTTCACCAGATTTTCGGGTGCGTCGGAACGCGCTTCCATGACAGCCGCCATTTGATTTATCTCCTGTAGAGCAAGTGGGATTGTTTTCAGGACTTAATGGTCGTCCCCATGACATTTATTGACAAACGATGACTGTTCATAGAAAGATGAACAGGATTCATGTATCGGCGAAAAACATTCCATCGGAGACGGACCGCGCATGCGACGGATACCGAATTTCGTGCTGCTGCGCGCTTTCGAAGCGGCTGCGCGACTTGAAAGCTTCACGCTGGCGGCGGAAGAATTGCATTTGTCGCAATCCGCGATCAGTCATCAGGTCAAGGAACTGGAGGCGTATTTCGGCCTGCCCTTATTTCATCGACGCAACCGCCGCGTTGAAACCACGGCTGAAGGCAGAAGGCTTTTCGACAGCCTCGGGCGTGTATTCGATGTGATCGAGGCCGCGTGCAGCGAGGTCGCTTTATCGCCGCAGGCACAGGTGCTGGCGGTTCATTGCGCCCCCAGTCTTGCGGTGAAATGGCTGGGTCCGCGCTTGCCTAAATTCATGCAGGCTCATCCCGACATCACGATCCGGCTCTCGTCGGGTGCAGAACCGATCGACCTGACACGCATGCATGAAGTCGATATCGCCATCTCTTACGGCATGGCGGTGGAGCGTCCAGGGCTGCATGTGTATCCGCTCGGCGCGGAGCGGATCGTGCCAATGTGCTCGCCCGGCATGTTGCGCGAGGGTGTATCGCTTGAGCAGCAGATTGTCGACTTCACGCTCATCGATTCGCAACTCAGCCGGGTGACATGGCGTGACTGGTTCACGTTGAATGGGCTGGCGTTCCCGAACAAGCCGCGCCCTTCGTTTGACCGCGGCGCGCTGGCGATATCCGCCGCAGTCGACGGCATGGGTATCGCACTCGAAACCACGCGTCTCGCAGAACGCGAATTCGCGCGTGGCGAATTGATCGAGTTCGGTGAAGGGCACTTCAAACCCTTCATGCGCGAGACGCACTTCCTGTCGTACCGGACGAACGAACGCAACCTCGACAAGGTTAAGCTGTTCAGACTCTGGCTCGCCGACATAGCGGGAATGACCGCGCAGTGGCAAGCCGACGCGCCGTTGTAAGCGGCTCTCGCCGCAAATCGCGGCTAAGACTTTTCTCGAGCAAGGGATCGAGGTGGCCGCGGGCGTGAAACAACAACTGGAAAGCGACGCTGCGAAAACACCGGGTCTTCGGTTGCTCGGTGAACGCTTCATGGTCGTTCAGCAAGCAATGGGATTGGCGAAGAACCGTGGTGATGCTGCGGCTGACTATCTCCGGCGTTTCGTGGAAGAGATGAAAGCGTCGGGCTTCGTTGCGGACTCATTGCAGCGGCACAAGATCAACGGCGCATCGGTGGCACCCGCGGTCTGATGGTTTGTGCGCGGCCTGCCGAAGGGAAAAACAGGGATAGACGTTTTAGTTTGTTTTCCTAACTTCTATTCAACACCCTTCCCAGCTGAGCGCGGCATCTGATGAAGAACACCCTGTTTTCCCTCATCACATGGCCACTCCGGCTCAACGTCGAATCACATCAATAAGCACCTGTCTAGTGCTGTTTTCAGCGCGAGATTGTGGCTGATGAAGATCAGCGCGGTGCCTTCCTCGCGCGGGTCACACCATCGGCTTGCTGAGCCGCGATCAGGTTCACGGCGGACGCAGCACCGCACTCCTCGAGATTGTCCGGCATCGTCTCTCCTGCTGATTGAAAACGGGGCGTGGCTTTTATCGTTGGACCGATCGCTAGCCCGATGGTTGACCCGGTCCGCACCTGCCAGGCATAGCCGGGCGCGCGACCGCACGCATCACGCCATGCTATGTGCAACAGCACCCTGGTTTTCGGATTAGC
Source organism: Caballeronia sp. (assembly GCF_028292365.1). Classification (GTDB taxonomy): domain Bacteria; phylum Pseudomonadota; class Gammaproteobacteria; order Burkholderiales; family Burkholderiaceae; genus Caballeronia. The sequence continues at coordinate 31,184 of NZ_JAQGMM010000090.1, read as the reverse complement.
GGCCGGCTTAGTGCGGGGAGTATTACCCAAGCCGACCTGCCGTCCTATTAGCGACTGGGCTCGCCAAGTGCGAAAACGCGCTTGTCACCAACACGCCGCTATCGCCAATGCTTCGTCAATTACCCCTTGCCCTTCGCCAGCGCACCGGCACTGTTAGCGCCGCCGAACAGTTGCGTCAGGTACTGCGAATTCTTGTTCATCGTCGCCATGACTGTGTTGAGCGCGGTGAACTGCGCCTGGTACTGGTGAGTGAGCTGGGCCGAGTAGCTCGCCAAGGTGTCTTGCTGCGTGCTGATGCCCTTGAGGTCCGCGTTGAGCGGGTCCTGGTTATTCGCAATCAGGCCGCCTTCGCCCAGGAACCCGTTCAGGCTCTTTGTCATCTTGGCAGCCACGCCGGTCGTCGAATTGAACAGGGCCGCGACGCCTTGCGGATTGCTCGTCAGCTCGTTGGCCATCTTCGTGCTGTCGGCGGTAAGCGTTCCGTCCTTGTTCAGGGCAATGCCGATAGCGCCAAGCGAAATATTGGAGCTGCCATTCTTGACGCCGCCGCTGACAATGCTCGCGAGCGTGCTCTTGACCGTGTTGAACATCGAGTTGCCAAGCAGCGGGCCGCCTTGCGCGCCCTTGGCTTTCGAACTGTCGAAACCGGCAACCTGGCCGTAGGTGGTGACCAAGGTGTTATAGAGATTGACGAAGTTGTTGATGGCGGTCGATGCCGACGTGGTGTCCTGCGCCACGGTCAGCGTCTGCGGTGTGCCGGCAGGCACGCCAATGGCCGCAGCGGTCAAGTTCAGGGTGACGCCCTGAATCGCGGTGGTCACCGTGTTGCGTGAACTCGTGCCGGCCGTACCGTCGATGGTGAACATGGCGTCTTTGGCCGATCCCGTCTGCGTCCACGGGCTCACGGCGGACTCGGATGCCGAAGCCGATGCCGATGCCGAAGCCGATGCCGATGCCGATGCAATGGTCGACGGATCCGCGGCGCTGGCGCCGGCCGTGGACGTTACGCCGAGACTGGACAGACCGGCGTCGTCAGTCACCGTGCCCACTGAAACATCGATCGTGTTCGATGCCCCCGTGGCCGACGAACGCAAGATCAAGTGCGCGCCGTCCGTGCCCGTCACGACGGTTGCCGTGACGCCCGGATTGCTCGAGGACGAGTTGATCGCGCTCGCAATGCCGCTCACGGTGTTGTTCGCCGACGTGATGTCGACGCTCATCGACTTGTCTCCAACCGAGACGTTCATCGTGCCGGTACCCAGTGCGGTTGTCGCGCCGAATGCTGCCGACGAGAGCGTCTGCGCGCTGGCAATTTGCGTCACCGCGACGGAATAGCTGCCCGTCGCCGCGCCGCTGCTGCCGCTTGCCGTCAGCCCCGTGCCGTCCGTGGTTGCCGTGAACTGTCCGAGAGCAGTACCGTTCGACAGCGGCGCAATGCCTGCCTGCAACGCCGACAAACCGGCCTGCAAAGCGCCGATTGCCGAGAGCTTGGTGTTGTCGTTTCTCTGCTGTGCGATCAGCGAGCCGGTCTGGCCCGCCACCTTCGCGTTGACGAGGCTCGTGACCAGGGCCGACACATCCAGCGATGCATTGCCCGTCGAGCCGCTGATGACGGACTGTGCGGCGGATGCCCTGGCCGAGGCGGCGGCGGCAGTCGTATCGGCCGCGGTCGAGATGGCATTGGCCGAAGTCGCGGGGGCCGGGGTAGGCACGCTTGTAGCGCTGGACGCGCTGGAAATCGTCGACATTAAAATGCTCCGTACGTCGGGTTTGCTGTTGAGCCTCGACGGAAATCGCCCGCTGAAGGCAAGCCTCAGGGGAGGCTTTACGTGATGCCATGCGATGCGGTCGCCGCGCGTTGCCCGGGCTGTGCATCGTTGGCTGGACATCGTCTATCGGCGCAGTCATGGTTGCGCACTTCCACCAAGGGTGAAACGGCGAGCAACACGCGCCTCCCGCAGGTTCTTTCCAAATCTTTAAAAAGATTTCCACGCGTGGGCCAGCCGATCTGAGGTCACCGAAGCCTGGCGCGACTGGCGGGCCGCAACAGCAAACAGGCCGTATCTATCAGTGACGTGGAAAAGTTGCGCGGAAATTTTCCGCAAGCCTCGGGGAAGCCTTCTTCTCTCGCGGCTCACCGGTATTTTTTGATTTTCATTTCATTATTTTTCGCGGATGCTTGAGCGCGATTCCGAATGCGCCCGGCCTTTCCGGCTTGGCATACTGGATGGAAGCCTTAGCGGCGGCAACGTTCAGTTGCCTTTTTATCGAGGCATCATTCTTGCGGCTTATGGACCGTCTCGCGATCCGCACGCGGTGCAGTCCGGAGTGCGGGCAGGAAGCATGAGCGGACGGCCCGAAGGGCGTGCGGTCAGAGCCAGAGAAGTAATTCTGGCGTCGGTTCATCCAGGCGATGCAAGCGGTCGCACGGAATTGTGACGCGCGTTAGTTCGCTTTTACAACCCGTCAGGAAACTGGAAATCAACCTGAACTTGCGGCTTTGAAGGCGGCGGCCATCGGCGATTGATCCGCTGAAAATTCAAACGCCTATGCGTGAATGGAAGGCGAGTTGAGGAGCGGTAAGCCGGCCCCTCGCTGTTTCGACTAGCGTGTCGGACAGTCGCTCGCCCGGCACATTCGGACAAAAGAGTCGACCGCCGTTTGTTTGTTTTCGAGGCTCATCCGCCAATCCAGTACACTTATTACATCGAAGGCAATGGCCCAGACCGGGGAAACCTGGTCCGGGGTTTGATAGTTAAGAGGGAGAAATGTACGTGGCTAATGACAAGATGCTGGCGCAAATGAGCAACAAACCGGGGTTTATCGCGGCCCTCGACCAGAGTGGCGGATCAACGCCCGGCGCCCTGAAGGCGTATGGAATTCCGGAGAGCGACTACAACGGCGACGCCGAGATGTTCGCGCTGATGCACGAGATGCGGGTACGCATCATGACCGCACCAGCCTTCACCGGCGACAAGGTTATCGGCGCCATTCTTTTCGAAGCCACCATGGACGGGCAGGCTGAAGGAAAGTCCGTTCCGGCCTTCCTGTGGGAAGACCGCGGCGTAGTGCCTTTCCTGAAAGTGGACAAGGGGCTCGAGGCGGAAGCGAACGGCGTGCGTCTGATGAAACCGATCCCTGGACTGGACACGCTGCTCGAGAGGGCGGTCAAGCTGGGCGTATTCGGCACGAAAATGCGCTCTGTTATCGACCATGCGTCCCAGGAAGGGATCGCGGCCATTTCCAAGCAGCAGTTCGAAGTCGCGGCGCAAATCCAGGCGCATGGCCTTGTGCCAATCCTGGAACCCGAGGTGTCGATCAACAGCCCGGACAAGGCGGCAGCGGAAACCATTCTCCGGGCCGAACTGCTCAAGGGCCTTGAAGCGTTGCCCGAGGGCAGCAAGGTCATGATCAAGCTGACCATCCCGGACGTCGCGGATTTCTATCGTCCGCTGATCGAGCACCCGGCCGTCGTACGCGTGGTGGCGCTCTCAGGCGGTTATGCGCGGACCGACGCGTGCAATCGCCTCGCGAAGAATCACGGCATGATCGCCAGTTTCTCCCGTGCGTTGATCAATGAGCTCAAGAAGTCGATGAGTGACAGCGAGTTCGACGCAACGCTGGCAACGTCGGTCAATGAGATCTATCAGGCCTCAGTTGAAAAGGTCTGATCAATAGGTGAGAAATTAAGTGAGAAACCTGCTTTAAAGCAGGTTTCGAAGCGACGTTAGATACCGGCCGCACTTGAGGCATGAGTGCGGCCGGTTTGTCATGCAGCGCGAGCAACGCTCGCTTGCGCCAGTTCAAGACGGCGCGTCCACGCTGCAAGGTGGCGGAAAGCGACTGGCGGTTTACACAGAATTGCACTGTCATATTGCTTGCCGGCGAACCTGACGAAGTCGGCAATCCGGAAGCCCTGGCCACGGTAGAACTCAATCAAATGTGCAGCGGGTTGCGGTGTATCCAGCGCAAGCTCAGCGTAGCCGCGAATGGCGGCCCAGTGATCCGCATAGGCCAATAGCGACTTCCCGATCCCCCTGCTCTGATAGGCAGGATCAACGCCGAACTGGCGAACGCTCGCAATATCATCCCGCCGATAAAGCGCACAGAGCGACTCGCCATCCTGTGCGTAAAGCGTCATGGTTCCAACCAGCCGTCCGTTGCATACCGCAACATAACAATCGCCGCGCGTGGCGCGCGCGCGGGTAACCAGCGCGGACTGGTCAACGCACGTGCAATTGAGCCCCATCCCGCCAAGCCGTGCAAACGACCGGTGCAGCATCTGGGTCAACTCATCGAAGGAATCGCACGCCGGGTCAAAGCGTCTCAGTACTACGCTGCCTACACCACGATGAACGTAGCTGATACGCGTGTGATTCTTCATTGCTGTACGTTGCTTCGACATGACACCCCCGGTCTCATCATTTCCCAGAAGTGTAGGATTCCTCGCCGGTTGATAACAAGAAAAAATGCCGTAAATATTTCGTGTTTTACGGCATATATATGCGGACCACTTAGGGCTTTACAGAATTTTTATTCGCGACAATGCAGGCCTTCATTTGCACGCACGAGTGCTCAGATAACGCGTACGCTTTCCGCATTCATTTTTTCGACAGTGAGATTCACGGATCGCGAGGTCAAAGGGCTGGTCCGATGCCTGACCCCGGCTGGCACGGTCAACATCTCGCCTGCCTTCAACTCGTATCGCGCCGTTTCCAGTTCGACAAGCAAGACGCCTTCGAGAACGATGAACACTTCGTCCGAATCAGGATGGAAATGCCAGAAAAATGGCGCGTCCATCACGCTCAGATGAACCGCGTGATCGTTCACCTGAGTCAGGACCTCGTTGAAGTAGCCTGCTTTAGACTGCGCAGCCACTGAGCTTAGGTTGATCAATTTAGCATCCAGGATCGTCCCCTCCGGATTCATTGCGGCCAAGCGTGTGAGCGACGGCTAAGAATAGCGCGCACGTCACCCGCTATTTACAAGCCTAACCATCCGGGACGAGCGTGCAAAGCGAGAAATTTTCACCGCGACGTGAAGTAAATTCACAAGGTAAATTCACAAGGTGTCACCGCCTCAGCGCAGATCCGAATCAAGCGATGAAGGCACGAAGATGTTCCCTTCCATGAGCCGACGCGCCGTCCGGCTCATGACCGCCTTGGTGACGACCCACGACCCGTCGCGCTGCTCGGCTTCTGCACCGACCGCCAATACGCCCGACGGATGGCCGAAGCGGATCCGGTCGGCCGTCTTGTTCGCCAGGAGCCGATGCACGATCGTGCCTGGAATCACGCCGGCAACCGCAACCGCGACTGCGCCGGTACCGGTCATGGCATGGTGCAGCTTGCCCATGGAGAAAATGCGGGCGTTGATATCGAGTGTCGCCGGGTCCACCGGCTTGCCGCTGGATGCCACATAGGCGGAGGGCGTGGCCACGAACGCGAGTTTCGGCGTGTGGGGCCGAAGTGTCGAGGCTTCATCAGCAGTCCTGGACAGTCCCATCCGAACAGCCGCATGCGCGCGAATGGCCTCGGCCTTGCTAAGCAAATCAGCATTGCCGTTGATGTCTCGTTGCAGTTCGCTGCCCTTCAGCCCGAGAGCCGCGGCGTCAATGAAAATTGCCGGATTGCCCGCGTTGATCATCGTGAGTTCGATGACGCCGACACCGGGTACGTCGAGTGTATCGATCGGATTTCCCGTGGGAAACATGCCGCCGCCGGCACTATCGTCGTCGCCCTCACCGCTCGGGTCCAGGAACTCGATCCTGATTTCGGCCGCGGGAAAGGTCACGCCATCGAGTTCGAAGTCGCCTTCTTCCACCACTGCGCCATCTTGCATCGGCACATGCGCAATGATTTTTGCGTTGATGTTTGCCTGCCAGATACGCACGGTGGCCGTGCCGTCGCGCGGCGCATCGACCAAGCCCTGCGCGATCGAGAACGGACCCACCGCCGACGTCAGGTTGCCACAGTTACCGGACCAGTCGACGACAGGCTTGTCGATCGCCACCTGGCCGAACCAATAGTCGACATCGCAATCGTCCCTGGAAGAGGGACCTACGAGTACGACCTTGCTGGTGCTTGACGTAGCGGCGCCCATGCCGTCGATCTGCTGGCCATAGGGGTCGGGACTGCCGATCACGCGCAGCAGGATGCGGTCGCGCAGCGCCCGATCGGAGGGGAGTGAATCCGCACGGAAAAAGACACCTTTGCTTGTGCCTCCGCGCATATAGGTTGCCGGAATCTTTCTTTGCACCTTGGTCTCCTGAGATTGAGCTCGCCTGCCGACGGCGGCGCGCGGGGCGGGCGCTTCAGGTCGAAAAGACTATCACGTTCGCATCGCACGCGTGCCATGCAGGCACGACTCAATCAGGACAGTAGGAACCGTCAGAACAAAATATCCTGCAGCCGATAATACGCGCCGACCAAAGGCAGCGTCCACGCGCGGCCGGCGTGTCCGGGCACGGGGGTCCAAGGCAGCGAACGCCACGGATTGGCCTGCTCGGAACCCGACATCATGTCGGCCATCATGCGCCCCATATGCGTCGACATCTGCACGCCGTGGCCGCTGTAGCCCATTGAATAGTAGAGCCCTTCGTGCTGTCCCGCACGGGGAAGCCGGTCCACCGTGATGTCGATCAGACCACCCCAGCAGTAGTCGATCCTCGTGTCGGCAAGCTCCGGAAAGTACTTGGCAAGCCCCTTGCGTAGTACGTTGCCGCTCTTTTCATCGGAATGAGGATTGGACATCGCGAAGCGCGCGCGACCACCCCACAGCAGCCGGTTATCGGGCGTGACCCGAAAATAATTGCCGATGTTGAGCGACGTCACATAGCTGCGCCTGTGAGGGAAAAACGCGTCGAGTTGCTGCGTGGAAAGCGGCTCCGTCACCACAATAAAACTGCCCACCGGCGCCATGCGTCGCTGGAACCACTGCAACGGCCCCACGCGCGATGCACCCGTAGCCACGAGCACCCGGTCTGCCCTGATGACGCCACGCGCCGAGGCGATTTCGTAGCGCTCGCCATCAATGCGATTCAGTTGCGTCACCGCCGCGCCTTCGAAGATACGCGCGCCGTGCCGCGTGGCAGCCTGTGCCAGCCCGACTCCGAACTTGCCCATGTGCATCTGCACGCCGTTGCGCTGCAGCAGCCCGCCATGAAAGCCATCCGAGCCGATTTCACTGCGCATGCGATCAGCCGGAATCAACTCGACTTCCGGGTCGACCTCGCGACGCAATACCTCATAGGTACGCGCCAGTTTTTCGAAGTGCTTGGGCTTGGCTGCCAGCTTTAGCTTCCCTGTGCGGACAAGGTCGCAATCGATCTGATGACGGGAGACAATGGACTCCACGCTCGCCACCGCACTTTCATACGCGCGATAAAAGCCCCGGGCCTGCTCCAGTCCGACTCTCGCGGCAAGCGAAGCAAAGTCCTGCGCGACGCCGGTATTACACTGGCCGCCGTTACGCCCGGACGCCTCGCTTGCTATCCGCCCTGCTTCCAGCACGGTCACCGACACACCGCGCGTGGCCAGTTCGAGCGCAGCCGACAAGCCCGTGAATCCGCCACCGATCACTACCACGTCGGCGCGGCCCTCCACGGGACCCTGTGCACCTTCGCTGAATACGGGAGCCGTATCCAGCCAATACGAATCAAGCTTCATTGATTTTTTAGTTGAGTGTGGCGCGACGAGTCTGCTTCTGAATTCTGCCTCGTGCGCCACGATAGACGCTTCCGCTGCTTCACTGACCCGCCTGGTCAGGCAGTCCACCAGACATGTTCGGCAAACGAGAAGCCCATCATCGCACCGGTCGGGATCGAGCCCAGCCCTTTCAAGCGCTTGTCGTTGGCATCGAGCAGGCTGATGAACGACGGGATACCGATGCCACCCTGATCCGCCACCAGCACCTGCATCTCGCCGTACATCTGCTTGCGTTTGGCTTCGTCGGTCTCGGCGCGCGCGCTCAGCAGCAACTGGTCGAAGCGCGGGTCCTTCCAGCCGGACTCGTTCCAGGGAGCGTCAGACTTGAAGAACTGCGTGAACAATACGTCTGCGCTAGGACGAGGGTTGATGCTGCCGAAACCGAGCGGATGTTTCATCCAGTGGTTCGACCAGTAACCATCGCCGGGAACCCGGTTCACGACGAGGTTCACACCAATCTTCGCCGCCGTCTGCTGCATCAGCTCCGCCATTTCGATAGAACCGTTCGCGTCGGTCGTGGCGTAGATCGGCGGCAGGGCCGGACCGACCGCACCGGCCTTCTGCATGTAGAACTTGGCCTTGTCGAGATCGAACTTGCGCTGCGGCAATGAAGCGTTGAAGTAGCGGTGACCCGGCGGGATCGGCTGGTCGTTGCCGGTCACGGCAAAGCCCCGGAACACGGCCGTGCGGATCTGTTCACGGTCGAACAGGTTCTTCATGCCCATCACGAAGTTGGGGTTGCCCGTGAGCGTGTTGTCGCGACGCATGATCAGGTCGGTGTAAAGACCGGATTTGGTTTCCTTGACCGCATAACCCGGAGTCGACGCAATACGCTGTGTCGAACGCGGATCGACGGAGTTGATCAGGTGCACGTCGCCCGCGAGCAGCGCGTTCACGCGAGCCGCGTTGTCGCTGATGCTCACCAGTTCGATCTGGTCGAGGTACGGTTGCCCGGTCTTCCAATAGTTGTCATTGCGCACGCCGACCGTGCCGACACCCGGCTTGAAACTCTTGAGCTTGTACGGGCCGGTTCCAATCGCCGAAGCGAAGTTCGTCGTGCCGTCCTTGACGATCACGAGTTGCGGCGTGGCAAGGATCGCCGGCAAGTCGGCGTTTGGCACATCGAGCACAATGGTCACTTCGTTCGGACCGCTCGCCTTGATATCGGTGAACTGGTCAGCGAGGCTCTTCACCTTCGATGCCGTCTGCGGATTCTTGTGACGCAACAGTGAATACGCCACATCAGCAGGCGTGAGCGGCTTGCCGTCGTGGAAAGTCACACCCTGGCGCAGCTTGATGATCCACGTCTTTGCATCGGAACTTGATACGGACTCCGCAATGTTCATTTGCGGCGTCAGGCTCGCGTCAAACTGGGTCAGGCCGCTATAGAACATGAAAAACCGGATGTAGTCGCTACCCGTCGAACCCACGGCGGGGTCGAGGGTGTCCGAGACCGAGCCCGCGTCGTACGCCACCCGGATACTGCCGCCTTTCCTGGGGGTATCAGCGGCCAGCGCAGCGGCAGACACCGACAGCAGGCCGCCGCCGGTGACCGCCATCATGCCGGTGCCGGCCAATACGCGGATCATGTCGCGACGACTTAGACCACCGCTTTTTATATCATCTTTCACTTGAGTGACTCCGGACGGGTAAGGGATCTGAAAGAACGTTCAGGCGACGACGGGGGCCAGGTTTATCGCGTCTCTTCAGCAGCATCGTATGCTTGCAGAATCCGCGTGAAACGCCGACAAAAACCGCAAAACAGCATAAATCGCTTGTTATCGCATCGCTAACGCGGTGCTTTGCATGGCCGTCAACCAGCCGATGAAAATGTCCTCGTTTTCCCCATGTCTCAGGCAACGACGGCCTGCTCTGCGTCGAGCAATTGGGGGTATTGCCGCAGTACGTCGGCATACAGTTCGTCGATAATTCCGGCGCCGGCCGTCAGCGTGCCCGCCGCTTCCCTCGCGTCGAGCGCATCGAAGATCTTGTGCTTGAGGAAATGACGCCACACGACCGGCGCGCGAGCCAGGATGCCGGTCAATACGTCGTAACGTTCGCGTGTCCACTTCGCCTCATAGGCGTTGCGCTCCGCGCCATAGTCGAAGTGGGTGGCGACGGTCTGGGCCGCTATCCGTTTGGCCTCGTCGCGCAATTGCGCCGTGCTGGTTTCGTCGATCACCCCGTCGACCAGCACGACGCCGTACGACTCACGCGCCTGATCGACGCGAAGGTAACCGCGCCGCACGTCCTCGGCCACCTGCTGCGCGTCGCGTTCGTGCGGATGGCCGTAGCCGCCACCGCCGCAGCCTTCGAGGCGGATGACATCGCCTGGACCGCACATCACGAGGTCGGTCACGCCGAGGTCCTCTTCGTCCTCGCGGCCCGGATTGCGGGTAAAACGCGAGACAGCGCCCGCCTTACCCCCAAGCACGCCCCAGGACGCGAAGCGCGAGCGGTCACGATTGCGCGCGGTCACCAGCGTGCCCGGCGAAAACACCCTGAACTCCATCACGGTTCCCAGCCCGCCGCGGTACTTGCCCACGCCCGCGCTACCGGGCACGACGCCGTACTTGGTGATGCGGATCGGCACTTCGGCTTCGTTGATCTCGACCGGCGTATTGCGCAGGAACGCCACGTTCGCGCCGGAAGCGTCCGACCCGTCGCCCGAGATCATGCCGCCCGCGCCACCGCCAACCGGACCGATCGACGCGATCACCGTACGACCGCGGCGATCCACGGTCTTGACGTTAAGTATCGACATACCGCCGGCCGGGCAAGCCGGCAAACGTTCCGGGCACACCATCGAGAACGCACCGAAGGTCACGTACTGCGCGACCTTGGCGGTCAGGCTGCGCATCCCCACCGCCGCCGGCGGAACGCAATTCATGATCGTGCCTTCAGGCAGGATGCAGCGTGCCACTTTCAGCATGCCTGCGTTGAGCAGCAGATCGGGATTGAGTGAGTACAAGACATAGTTGAGGCCGACGAGCGCGAGGACGTGGCGCTCCTTGCCGCCGGTGGGCATGTTCAGCGACGAATTCAGTTGCGGATCGCTGCCGGTGAAATCGAAGACGAGCGAACCGTCCGCAACAGTCAGCGTCAGCGCAACCCGCAGCGGTTTGCCGTTGACCGAATCTTCGTCGGCATATTCGGCGAAGAAATATTCGCCATCCGGCATGCTCCTCACGATCGTGCGCGCCTGCTCTTCCGAGTACTCGAGCAGCGCGTCCATTCCGGCGCGGAATTGTTCGATTCCGAAGCGTTCGATGATCTCCAGCACCCGGCGCTCGCCGGTCATCAACATTGCAACCTGTGCCTTCAAGTCGCCGCGATTCTGCTCGGGCGCGCGCACGTTGATCGCCATGTGTTCAAGCAGGACCTCGTCCAGCACGCCGGCGCGAACAATCTTGGTTGGCGCGAACCGGATGCCCTCCTGGTAGATCTCGGTCAGCGTGCGCGACAGGGACGCTGGCACCGCGCCGCCCATGTCGGTGTTATGAATATGGCCACCGACATAACAGACGATCTCGTCGTTGAAAAACACCGGCTTCCACATCATCACGTCGGGCGTATGAGTTGCCACGTAGCCGCTGTATGCGTCGTTGGTCATGCAGATATCGCCCGGTTCGTAGTGGTCGATCATATCGATCACCGCACCGAAGTCGAGACCGGGATACCACGTGGCGCCGAGCGTCTTCGGCGAAGCAAACGTTAGTCCGCGGGTGTTCATCAGCGTGCAGGAGAAGTCTTCCGTTTCCTTCACGAAAGCGGAATGCGCGGTGCGCACGAGCGTATAGGCCATGCTTTCCGCGGCCGCGACGCAGTAGTTCGCAAAAATCTGCAGGACGGATTTATCAAATGTCATGTTGCGTATCCAAAGTCAGCTAGTCAAACGGCTTCAAGAAAAAGATTGCCGTACTCGTCCACACGGGCGTTGAAACCCGGCAGCACGCAAGTGGTGGTGTCGTCCTGGGCAACGATCGCGGGACCAGGGAATCGATGCCCCGCCAGCAGCGCCGTGCGCCGGTAGAGCGGTACGCGACGCCAGGCGCCGTCGAGGTAGGCGTCGATTTCTGATTCGGCTTTTGGCACGCCCTCGCCCGCCGCGATAGTTGGCATCTCGGGCTTGGGCGTGGGCGCGGTGATGACGAGCCTGAGCGCAACTACCTGGATCGCGGACTTTTCATCGCTGTGGCCATACAGGCGTTCGTGCTCGCGATGGAACGCTTGCGCGATCCCTTCAATGTCACCGTTGGCAATAGCGTCGGTGGTGAGCGGCGTGTCGATCTCGAACGATTGCCCGCGATAGCGCATATCAGCCGAGACCACGAGTTCAGCCGTTGCGTCGGTGCCGGTCTCGCGGATCACCCAGGCGCGCGCATCGGCCTCCAGCAGCACCAGATCGTGGCCGAGCCGTTCGACGGATGCACGGTCGAGTGGATAGTATGTCGTGCGAACAAAATCGTTCTTGGTGTCCGCGATCAAACCACCGAGTGCGCTCAGCACGCCCGGTGTAGTCGGGACCAGCAGGTTGCGCACATTCAGCGCGCGGGCGAGGAAGCAGCCGAGCATCGGTCCCGCTCCGCCGAAAGGCATGAGCGAGAAAGTCCGAGGGTCGATGCCGAAGCGCGAACTCAAGCGGCTCACGCCTGCATACATGCCCGAGATCGATACCTCGATGATCGCCGCCGCCGTCTTATACACATCGAGTCCCAGCCGCTGCGCAAGCGGTTCGATTGCACGCAGCGCCGCGTCGACATCCACCTTTACCGCGTTATAGCCAAGCGCCGCGCTGCCGAGCACGCCGATCGCGGCAAATGCGTCGGTGATCGTCGGGCGCGTGCCGCCGCGACCGTAGCAAACCGGGCCCGGATTCGACCCCGCGCTTTCGGGTCCGACCTTGAGCACGCCGAACTCGTCGACCCAGGCAATCGAGCCGCCGCCATCGCCGATCGACGACACGGAGACCGACGGAATATGGATCTGGAATTCGCCGATATATTCGCCCGTCGCGTATTGCGGTTTGCCGTCCACGATCAACGCAATGTCCGCGGTCGTCCCGCCGATGTCGAGACTCATGCAGTCCTTCACCTTGCAGAGCTTCGCGAGATACGCCGCGCCGATCACACCGGACGCGGTGCCCGACAGGATCATCTGCACGCAGTTCTGTTTGCCGTTCTCGGCGCTCATCACGCCGCCATTCGACTTGGTGACCTTCAGGTCCGCGCCAATCCCGCTTTCCGCCAGCGCCGCCTGCAACTTCGTGAGGTAATTCGACACGCGCGGTTGTACATAACCGCCAATGGTCGCCGTGACGGTGCGTTCGTATTCGCGGATGATCGGCCAGACTTCATGCGAACATGAGACAAACATACCCGGCATCGCGCGCTGGATGATCGCCTTCACCTGCTGCTCATGCGACGGGTTGCGATACGAGTGCAGCAACGACACCACAACACCCTCGCACCCGGCCGCTTGCATGCCGCCGACCGCGTCGAGCACGCTGGCCTCATCGACGGGGGTTTCTTCGTCCCCCTCCGCCGTCAGCCGGCCCACCACACCGAACACCCGGTCGCGCGGAATCAACGGGACGGGACGGCTGGACATCAGGTGGTACATATCGGGAATCTTCAGGCGCGCAATGTCCAGCACGTCCTCGAAGTTGCGCGTAGTGACAAGGCCGAGTTTCAGCCCCTTGCGTTGCACTACCGCGTTCACGCCGACGGTCGTGCCGTGCGTGAAATAAACCACCTCTCGCGGTTCGATGCCGTAGCGCTCCCGCAGGCCTTCCATTCCGGCAAGTACTTCGCTCCCCGGGCTGTCTGGCCGCGAAAACACCTTCAAGGTCCGTATTGTTCGCGTCGCTTCGTCGAGCACCGCGAAGTCGGTGAACGAACCGCCAATATCCACTCCGATTCTCAAACCCATTGCGTTGTCCTTGCCTGTCTAAAATGATGAACGACTGGACGCGCCGGCTGACTTGACCGCCTCGCGTCGCGAGGCCAGTCAGCGGCCAATCTGTTTGTTCCACTGTTCTATCCACTGGGGTGAATGCCCGGAGACCTGCTCGAACTCCACCCAGATCGATTTATCCCTGGTCGCGACCCGTGGCTCCACGCGCGTGTCGCACTTCACAGGCGTGCTGTCTGCGCTTGTCGATGACATCGCGGATCTGGTAATAGCTCCCCAGCGCCGGCATGAACCACGGCTTGCCGCGATAAAGCGGGTGCGTGAGCATCGGCGTGCCATAGGCGCTGCTCTCGGGCGCTTGCCCTTCGATAATCAGGCGAGCGAGCTTGTAGCCGAGGTAGGTCATCATCACCACGCCGCTACCGTTGCAACCGAGTGCGTAGTGGATACCGTCGGCGGTGCGGCCCAGATGCGGCAGGAAATCGAGTGTGAGCGCCACAGTGCCGCCCCAGCTGTGAGCTACTTTTACGTCGGCCATCTGCGGAAAGCGCTCAACCATTTGCGCATGCAGGATCGCACCCGACTGGCGCCGGTCCAGGTTATAAAAACGCGCGCGGCCACCGAAGAGAAAACGCTTGCCGTCGGGCGAATAGCGGTAGTAATTGACCACGCGGCGCGTCTCCGAGATACCGCGACGCTTTGGAATCAGCGATGCCTGCAAATCGGCGGGAAGCTCTTCGGTCGCGATCTGATGCGACACGACGGGCACCACGCGGCGTTTGAGATCCGGCATCGATTCGCCCGTGTAACCATTGGTGCAGATCACCACGTGCCGGCTCGCGAGCGTTCCTCGCGCGGTCTCCACGCGATACCCCGCCCCTGAACGCGCAACGCTCTTGACCGGGGCCTTGCTGCACACCGTGGCACCCGCGCCGCGAGCGGCGGCGAGCAGCCCGGCGAACATCTTCGACGGGTGGACTTGTCCCGCGCGCTCAATCAATACGCCGCCCGCGTAAATATCGCTGGCCAGTTCGCTGCGCAGTTCGTCGCGCGAGAGAATTCTTGCATCCGCCGACGCGTACGCGTTCAGGTTCACGATGCGCTTCTTCCACGCGGCCAGGTGCGCGTCGGTCCACATTGCGTTGATGCGGCCCGCCTTCAGATAAGCGCATTCGATTGCGTTGTCCCTGAGGATGCTTTCGAACACGCCGTAGGAAGCCGCGGCTTCACGCAGCAGCGCTTGCTGGTGTTGTTCCGATACGGCGTTGTCCAGCTTCTTGCCCGAGGGGGCCTTGCCTACGTTCACGCCTCCCGACACCTGTCCGCCGCTCAGCGTGCTCGCACCGATGCCGGGCACGTCAGCTTCGAGGACGGTCACGCTCAAGCCATGCTTCGCGAATTCGAGCGCGCACGACAACCCCGCATAACCCGCGCCGACGATCGCCACGTCGACTTCGCTCGGCACCTCGGACATCAGGTCGTCGTGAGGACGCCAGTCTTTCCACCAATATGGGGTATCGGTGAAATCGGATGAAAACACTTGGCTGCGCGTCGACACAATAAGGACCTTGGTGTGATGGCGGTAAATAATAGGACTACGACACACCGTGACTTCAGTGCGTTGCTACTGGTCGTGAAGCAATCAGCCGGACACGGGCAAATCCTCGCTCACTGCATGCAGTGCCTGCTGTGCAATGCCAACAATTTCGTCGATATCCGCTCGCGTGGCGACCAGCGGCGGCGCAAATCCAATGATGTCGTTAATGCCAAGCGGACGAACGATCAGGCCACGCGCAAGTGCCGCCTGCGCGACCCGGTTGCTGACCTTGAGAGCAGGCACAAACGGTGTGCGTCCGGTCTTGTCGGCCATTAGCTCAAGCGCCGCCAGCATCCCCTCGCCTCGTACATTCCCGACGAGCGGGTGATCATCGAATGCGGCGTGCAGGCGCTGTTGCAAATACGCGCCGACGTCAGCGGCATTGCGCGTCAGTTGCTCGCGCTCGAGGATGTCAAGGTTCGTCAGCGCCACGGCGGCACACACCGGATGGCCCGAGTAAGTCCAGCCGTGGCTCATTGCACCTTGCTCCCGCGAGCCGCGCTCGATCACGTCCCACACCCGCTCCCCGACAATCACGCCGGACAGCGGCAAGTACCCGCTCGTGAGACCTTTCGCGACCGAAACCAGATCCGGTTCAATACCGTAGTGCTCGGAGCCGTTGCGCGAACCAAGGCGCCCGAAACCGCAGACGACTTCATCGGCGACGAACAGGATGTCATGCCGCTTCAGCACGGCCTGGATGGCTGGCCAGTAGCCGGCCGGCGGTGGCAGGATGCCGCCCGAGCCCATGACCGGTTCGCCAAAAAATGCGGCGATGGTGTCCGCCCCTTCGCTTTCTATCAACCGTTCAAGCAGCTCGACGCAATCCGCCACGAATGCGCTTTCGCTGTCGCCTGGCCGGGCGTCGCGATAGAAGTCGGGACACGCCGTGTGCAGCACTTGCGGCAAGGGCAAGTCGAAAGCCGCGTGAAACTTCGCTTGTCCCGTGAGGCTGCCGGTTGCAATACCCGAACCGTGATAGCTGCGATGCCTCGCGATGATCTTCTTCTTGCGCGGCCGCCCGAGCACATTGTTGTAGTACCAGACCAGCTTGATCTGTGTCTCGTTGGCGTCCGAGCCGGACATGCCATAGAACACCTTCTTCATTCCCGGCGGCGACCAGTCCTCGATCAGCCGGCGCGACAGTTCGACAGCAGGGTCGTTCGAGAAGCCTGCATACGTGTGATAGAACGACAGCTTGCGGCTCTGGGCCGCCATCGCCTCGGCCATCTCCTCGCGTCCATAACCGATGTTCACGCAATACAGCCCGGCGAATGCATCGATATAGGAACGGCCCGCGTGATCCTCTATGCGTATCCCCGACGCACGCCTCATCAGGCGCCCTTCCAGCTCACCGGAAGCATGCTCGGACGCATGCGTTCCGGGATGCATGAAGTGGCGCCGGTCTGTTGCGAAGATCGCATCACTCAGCGAGACGGATGAGGGGTTCATGATGCTGTCGATCGGGTTCATGGCTGCACCGCGGGTGAAGAGGGGTGCGAGGAGTCCGCGATGTCCCATTCCGGATGCCACGCCGGCTTGCTCACGCGGCCATCGGCACGGGCGAGCGCGCTGATGCGAGCCATCGACGCGGCATCGAGTTTGAAATCGAATACCGCGAGGTTTTCCCCTATGCGCACCGGATTCGACGACTTCGGAATTGCCGCGACCCCGGGCTGCTGGATCAGCCAGCGCAAGATGATCTGCGCAGGTTGCTTGTCATGCTGACGCGCGATGTCCGCGATCACTGGGTCCGCAAGCAGCTTGCCGCTGCCAAGCGGTGAGTGCGAGATGAGGGCCATGCCATGCCGCGAACAGGCAGCGAGCAGCTTGGTCTGGTCGAGATACGGATGGTATTCGCACTGGTTCGCGACCAGCGGCAACGGCGAGAGCGCCACTGCACGATCGAGCAGCGCCACCGGAAAATTCGATACGCCGATATGACGCGTCAAGCCACGCCGTTGCGCGTCGTTGAGCGCACCGATCGTCTCTTCCAGTGGGATTTTCGGATTGGGCCAGTGCACGAGCAGCAGATCGACGTGATCGAGTCCTAGCCGCGCGACGCTCGCTTCTGCCGCGCCGCGAAAGTCGGCCGCGCGCAGCTCGGTATGCCAGACTTTGGTGGTGACAAACACATCGTTGCGCGGCACGCCGCAGGCGGCGAGTGCCTGGCCGACCGCCTGCTCGTTCTCGTAGCGGGCGGCCGTGTCGATATGCCGGTACCCGGCGTCGAGCGCCGCGCGCACGGCACGGACGCCTTCATCGTGGGTGGATTGCCATGTGCCCAGACCCAACCGGGGAATCAGGGCGCCGTTAGCGACAACTACCTGCAATTGCGCAGGCGCATGAAGAGGAAATTTCATCGCGAGAGTGTTTTCGGGATTCCCTGATTGTTATTGCCGTGCCACAATACGGCACGCTGTTCCATATTCAACAGGTGCAAAGTAACACGCGCTTTTTCGCGGCGCAAGGAACGACGACGCGTGGGGACGAGCGTGCGCTCTTCCTGCGGCCGCAAAACACCGGAGGAATGCATGAACAGTTTGTTGAAGAGCCTGGAGATCCTGGAAGCGGTATCGCAGCACCAGCCGGTCAGCGTGGGTGTGCTGGCGCGTTTGCTGGACATGCCGAAATCCAGCGTCCAGCGCGTGCTGATGACCTTTCTCGAAGCCGGCTGGCTGCGCCAGACCGGCGGCGACCTGACGCGCTGGGAAGTGGGCGCGCGGATTCTCGGCGTACGCCCTGCGGCGCTTCGCGGCGGCGCACTGTATGCCGCTGCGCGCGAGCCAATGCGCGAACTGCGGGAGCTGACCAACGAGACCATTCACCTGTCGATCCCGGACAGCACCAAGTCGATGGTGCTCATCGATCGCGCGGATTGCACGCAGACGGTACGCACTTTCAGTCCTATTGGCGACCTCAGCCCGTTCCACGCGACGGCAACGGGCCTCGCCGTGCTCGCGTACATGAGCGAGGCCGAGGTGGAAGAAATCCTGGGCCGCGACCTGCCGAAATTCAGCGACACCACGCCGTGCGACCCCGCCGAGATACGACTCGAACTCGAGCGCATCCGCAAGCGCGGATATTCGATCAACCTGTCGCAATATCGACGCGCGGTGTGCGCTATTGGTGCGGCCATCATCGATTCGGACGGCGCACCGGTTGGCAGCATCTGCATCTCCATGCCCGAATCCCGCTACGAACCCAAACGCCTCGATAAATGGGGAAAAGCCGTTGCGAAGGCAGCGGCGGCTATCAGCGTTTAGGGCCGCTATCGATGAAGCGCGACGCGTACGCCGCATCAGCGACAAGATCAGGCGTACGCTATCGTAAAGCTCATCACGCCGCCTAACTTGACGCCAACGAACCTACTGCCAAAGGATCCCATCATGCGAATCGAAACTTCATTCCTCTTCGACCTCGACGGAACGCTGGTCGACAGCGTGTACCAGCATGTTCTTGCATGGAAAGAGGCGCTGGACGCAGAAGGAATCGAGCTGTCGGTCTGGCGCATTCATCGCAAGATCGGCATGAGCGGCGGCCTCTTCACGAACCAGTTGCTGCGCGAAACGCACGGGGATATCAGTCCCGAACGCGTGGAGCGTTTGCGCCGCACTCATGCCGACGCTTACCAGCGGCTGCGTGCGCAGGTTTGCCCGTTGCCCGGCGCACGCGAGTTGCTTGCCGCGCTCACCGACGCGGGCACGCGCTGGGCCATCGCGACCAGCGGCCGCATGGAGACGGCGGCCGTGAATCTTGAAGCGCTCGGAGTCGATCCGGCCAAGTCGGTGGTCGTCACACGCGACGACGTGAAGTACGCCAAGCCGGACCCCGACCTCTTCATTGCAGCGGCGTCGCGTCTGGGCGTGTCGATCGAGCATACCGTCGTGGTGGGCGACAGCATCTGGGACATGCTCGCCGCGAGACGCTGCCGCGCGCTCGGCGTGGGGCTGTTGTCGGGCGGATACGGGATGGATGAGCTGGAGCGGGCCGGCGCGCTGCGCGTGTATGAAGACCCGGCTGACTTGCTGTTGCATCTGGATGAAGTGGCTGCAAGACCTTAGGCCTAAATAAAACTTCATGAATACGCCGCTTTCGGGATAGGGCTGGGTCGCTAATCTGCATGAACCGGACAACAACGACGGTTCATCGCAGGTCCGGTAACCCGCCAACCCTCGTTCCAGGAGCACACCATGAAGACCCCAATGATCGCCCTCGCCATTGCAGGATTGCTGGCCACCGGTTCCGCATTCGCAGCACAGACGGCCCCGTCGACGCAGACAGGCCAAACGGCAATCCAGGCCGCCGGCCAATGGGTTCCACCGTATGGACAGGCCGTCGCACCGAAGACACGTGCAGAGGTCTATCAAGAGCTCGTCCATGCGGAGCAGGACGGCCAGCTAGCGTATCTGGACGCCACACTTTATTCGCATGGCTAAGTATTAAAATCCGGCTCTCGCATTGGCAGCGAGAGGCCGCGCAGTAAAGCGCCATGACTATCAGACGCTATAGGCGAGTCGCAATCCGCCCCAATGACGGCCTGCGACCATGATCGGCGCGGACACGTCTTTCATCAGCGCATATTCCCCCGCGCCCATGTCGCGTCGGTATGTCTGCAACAGGAACGGCTTGGTGTGGGACCCCGAAGCCAGGCCCGTGCGGTCGTTGAAGATGCGCCGGTTACGCGAATGGGCCGCGTTCCAGGCAGGATCAGAGCCTTGCGGTTGTGAAAACTTCTTGTTGTGCGTGGGTAAGTAGCCCTTGGTATCTACTGCTGCGCAAAACACCACGCGCTTATCCAGCGCGAGCAAGGGCTCCTGTATTGCCGGCAGGATACGATCGGCAAGCTGAATATAGCGGGTCGTGAATTGCTCGGGATTGGTACCAGCAATCGGATGATATGCATGATCGAACAGGTCCGCAGCCGAGATCTCGCCGCGCGAAATGGCATGCTCGAATGCCCGGCCAATCTTCTGCGCGGCCGTCGTGACCGCGTCTATAAACCGTGTGTCGGGCGTCGCTATGCCCGCTTCCGCCGTCAGCTCGATCAAGGTTTCGGACACGCTCAACAACTTGCTCAACTGATCGCGCGCCTTCGTGAAGCTGCCGCTTGACTGCTCGACGCCTCCGACCATCTCGGAGACCTGGGACGCGAGTCCGCTGCATTGCTGGTCGATTGCCTCGGTTTGCGAAGCGATTTGCTCCGCTTCAACACTTAACTCTGTAATCGCTTTCCCTGTCGCCGACACAACCTCGCCAATAGCATGCGTGCCCTCCTTGACGCGCTGTGCACGTGCCGCGCTGGCTGAACCTTCAGCCATCAACAGGTCGGCCTGACCCGACAGCCTGGTGAGTGTTGTCCCGATCTCCGATGTAGCCTGCGCGGTCTTGGCCGACAACGCCTTCACTTCAGAGGCGACCACGGCAAAGCTTTTGCCGGACTCACCCGCGCGGGCCGCTTCTATCGCGGCATTCAACGCCAGCAGATTGGTCTGGCGCGCGATGATCGAAATTTCTTCCGAGATCTTGCTGACGTCGCTTAATGATTCTCGCAAGGTCGCGATCTCCGCCGCCATTACCGAGACGCTGTCCACCAGATTATGGATGTCTGCCAGCGACACCCTGACCGTCTCCTGCGACTGGCTGACGTCGGACGCGGCCTGATCTGCCACGATACGCATCTGACGCGCCGCCGCGGCAATCCGCTGGTTGCCCTCCATGGTCGACATGGCGGAACGCTGCAAACCGTGGCACAGATCCGTCTGACGCGTAGCGCGGGCCGCCACTTCCTCGACGTGCCCCGATACATCGCAAATCTCGATACCCAGCTTGCCCGCATGTTCGGCGATCTTGCCGACCGCCGCCAGCGTGCGCCCACGTTGCCCGAATCCGAAACCCGTCATCCCTTGCCCCCAGTGTTTTAATTTGCGTGGAATTCCCCGGTTGCGTCTCGACATGCCGGGCTCATCGAATTCCGCGTGACGTCCCTCGGTATATCGTCCGATTGAAGGGAAAACTAAAGGGTGCGAAGGGAATGGATGCGATACATCGGGTTTGCCCTGCGTCGGGGCCGGTACGCCGGCATGCCGGTTCACCACCACGAATAATGCCGACTCCAGCGCGCCGCGATTCAATCACGGTCGACAGGCGCTCCCAGCGGAAAAAACGGCCGATACGGGCGCGCCTCGTCAACCGCTCGCGCGAATGACGGACGTGCCAGCAGTCGTTGCCGGTATGCGATCACGTGCGGGAACGAAGCGTCAATTCGATGCGTCCAGTCCGCATAAAACAGGAACGGCGCCGCGCCGCAATCGGCCAGGCTGAAGCGATCTCCCGCAGCCCATTCGCGCCCGGCCATGACGCCATCGAGCCAGCCGTAAGCGGTCTCGAGCATCGAGCGTGCATCGGCAACGCCTCGTGCGTCCCGTTCCGTTTGCGGGCGCAAGCTGTCGCCCACGATCTTCTGCTGCGGGGTCGAGATATAGTTGTCGAAGAAACGATCCATGCTGCGGACCTCCAAAGCGCCGCGCGCATCTTCAGGCAGCAGCGGCACGGGGCCCGGATGGTACAGCCCAAGGTGCTCGATAATAATGCTCGCCTCAACCACGGTCCGGCCAGCATCCACGAGCACCGGAAAGCGCTTCATTGGCCAAAGCGCCGTCAGCTCCTCCATCGCCTGTGGGTTCTCGTGCGACAACGCGCGCCATTCGAACGGCGTGCCATTCTCGTACAGCGCGACCAGGACCTTCTGGCAGTAAGACGAAAATGGATGGGCGTAGAGTTTCAATGTCATTGGGATCACCTCGGGTTGAGCAAGACTGCTTTCCCTGACGACGGGCGAGGCTGCCGAAAATCGACATCCACTCTGAAGAATTTTAAAACCCCTTCTGCCGCAAGCGGTTCGCTTTACAAAACGGTTTCGGGCGCAGGGCAAATCGAGTGAAGCCAAACGAACCTACGGGAGGCGCTCGCTTCATCCCCCCGAGGAATGATCCCCGCTTGAAAATTCGGCGATACACGCCAACCGCACCCGCTCGACAGCCGTCGGCCAACTCTCATCGGCCGCTCGCCGGAACAGGCGCAGCGTCTGCGGATACCACGGCGAATCTTCACGCTCGCGCATCCAGCGCCAGTCGATGTCTTCTCGCGGCAGCAACACCCAGCACGGCTTGCCGAGCGACGCAGCAATGTGTGCCGCCGAGGTGTCCACGCAGATCACCAGATCGAGCTCGCCGATGATGGCAGCGGTATCGGCGAAATCGCTCAGCGCTGTCCCGAGGTGCAGCAGCGGAAGACCCGCGGGTGGCGACTGCCCCTCTTCTTCCCCCTGCCCTTTTTGCAGGCTCACGAAGCTGACCCCGGGCACGCTCCAGAGTGGCGCAAGCGTTGCAAGCGACGGCAGCGAACGGTTGGCATCGTTGTGATGCTTGGGATTGCCTTTCCAGACCAGGCCGATTTTGCGGCCGGGTGGAAGCGTTGCCAGCCGCACGCGCCAGTGTTCGACCAGCAACGGATCGGGCGTCAGGCGGATGGGATCGGGAATGGTGTCCGTAGTCGTGCACAGATGCAGCGGCACGCTCATCGGGCTCGTCCAATAATCGTACCCGGGAGCCTGGCCTAGCGCGGCCTCGTGGTCAAGGATCGCATCGACGCCCTCTACAGTCGCGAATAGCCGGTGTAGCGCAGGCGCGCAGGCGAATGCGATATGGCCTGCGCCTTGTGCCTTGAGCAAGGGTAAATAACGGCTGAACTGGACCATGTCGCCAAGACCATCTTCTTGCCAAACCAGCAGCGACTTGCCGGCAAGCGCTTCACCGCGCCACCGCGGACACGCGAGCAAGGACTGCGTCTGGTGATGAATGAATCCCGGCTGGTCATATCGGGAGTCGTAAAGCCGCCATCCCTCTTCGAATTCGCCCATGCCGAGCAGCAGCGTTGCAAGACTGACTTTCGCGTCGTGATAGTCCGGACGGATCGCGAGTGCTCGCCGGAAAGATGTCTCGGCATCGGTCAGGTGGCCGCGCTCCTTCAGCACGTTGCCGAGGTTATGGTGCGCCTCGGCGAGATCAGGTCGAAGAGCAAGCGCTCGCCGGTAAGCCGCAACGGCTTCAGGCGAGCGACGCAACGCCCACAGCACGTTGCCCAGGTTGTTATGGGCTTCAACACTATCCGGGCGGATCAGCAACGCTTGGCCATACGCCGCTTCGGCCTCGGGTAGCCGCCTGAGCGCCTGCAGCACGATGCCCAGGTTGTAGTGGGCTTCCACATAGTCGGGCCGGACTGCGAGCGCCTGCCGGTAAGACGCTTCCGCTTCGGGGAATCGCATGAGGGCAGCCATCAAGGCGCCGAGGTTAAGGTGAGCTTCAGCGTAATCGGGGCGGAAAGTCAGCGCCATCCGGCAGGCCAGTTCAGCCTCGGGCAGACGGCCCAGTTCCTTGAGCACGTTCGCCAGGTTGTTGAGCGCCTCGGCGTATTGAGGCCGGAGAACCAGCGCTTGCCGGTACGCCGCCTCGGCTTCCGGCAAGCGGGTCAATTCCTTAAGCACGTTGCCCAGATTGTTGTAGGTCCCAGCATCGGGAGATAGAACCAATGCCTGCCTGTAGGCACTTTCCGCTTCAATCCAACGGCGCAGGTCATAGAGCACGATGCCGAGGTTGTAGTGCGCCTGCGCGTAATTCGCACGGATAGCAAGCGCACCCCGGTAGGCCGCCTCGGCGTCATGCAGGCGGCCGAGAGCGTAGAGCACTGCACCCAAATTGTTACTGGCTTCGGCGAGGTCCGGGCGAATGCTCAGCAGTTGCCGGTAGACAGCCTCCGCCTCCACTAAAGAGCCAACTCCCTTAAGCAACATGCCGAGATTGTTGTAGGCATCGACGAAATCAGGCTTGGCCTCAATAGCCCGTCGCCAATACGCTTGCGCGTCCGCCAGTTGGCTCAGGCCTAGCGAACAGACCGCCGCTATGTTCAAGGCTTCTGCCAACGCGCTTCCCGTCAAAGCTGGATGCGGTTCAAGCATCGGTTTAACTATCGACAACGCTTGCCCGTATTGTCCGGCGAGGCATAGCGAAGCAGCCGACTGATGCCAGTCCGCAATGGGGGGCGCGCTTGTTGGAACGGGGAGTGTTGTCATGGGTCGGTCGTCGAAGCTTGGGTCAGCGGATTCCTTCGGGATGCGATCACCTCGCTCTACACGACATGATATCGATAAGCCGTGGTTCGAACGTCTACGGGAAAGGGAAAGGGAAAGCGCCCATCACATCACTGAGGTTACGATAGTTGCTATCGGCGTGACGGCGGGAAATGAGCGCATTGCTGCACGCTATTCGGAGGATGGGGGTGCTAAAGAGCGGTTAGACAAGCTTGGCAAGCTAGCGTAATGCGTCTAGTCCGCGGCCAAGCTCTTGGTGAACTGTAATGACTGTATTCAGCTTGGCTGAATCGACGCTTACAAATAAGCTTAAGGATTCTTTAACGCAGCCCAATGCGCAGACACGCCATTTCATTCTCCCTTCAAGAGCGGTGATCTGCGCTTAAGGGAACACGCCGGCATTGGGCCACTCACTAAACAATCGCTTACTGCTGCGTGCCGCTCGTTACGCCATAACGTGCTGCCGGCGCCCGATGCGAAAGGTTAGGTATCAACGTCTGCCGAGCCGCCTCGAACGCGTTCCAGTCAGCCGCTTCCGGCAGCGAGGGAATCGTCACCAGCTCGCCCTGGTCGAGACCGGCAAGCGCCGCGTCCACCATGTCCTGCGACGTCATCACGATACTTTCGGGCAGATAGCTCACCGGCGTGCCCGCGATGTCCCAGAACTCCGTGCTGGTTGCGCCCGGCAACACGGCCTGGACCCGCACGCCCTTCGCGCCAAGCTCGTGGTGCAACGACTGGGTCAACGCGAGCACGTACGCCTTGCTGCCGCCGTACACACCGTTCAGCGTCTCCGGCGACACAGCGACAATCGATGAAATGTTCACGATCGTTCCGCCGCCACGCGTGACAAAACCCGGCACCACCGCCTTCGTCAAATGTGTGAGCGCGACCACGTTGAGCGTAATCATCGCGTCCATTTTGTCGATGTCAGAGTCCACGAGCGGCGCGGTCGCGCCCACGCCGGCGTTGTTCACGAGCATCGTGATGCTGGAGTCGTTGCGCAGTACGTCTTCAACTTTGCGCACGCCTTCAGGCGTTCCCAGATCCGCGACGACAACCTCGAAATTCCGTCCCGTGGACGTTGTCAGCGTCGATGCCAATTCATTCAGGCGGTCGCGATTGCGTGCCACCAGGATGACGTCGTAACCACGTTCCGCAAGCCGTTGCGCATAGACCGCGCCAATTCCGCTAGAAGCGCCCGTCACCAAAGCCGTGCCTTTGTTCGCTACATTGCTCATTTCCGTTCTCCAGTTTTTCAGGTGTTCCGGCAGAAGCGCCGGTGTCTGAACGGAATAGTAGAAGTGTGCGATCATGTCATCAATGACATAGATGCAACTTTTTAGGACATTGCCCGGAATCCCCATCCCGGCGCGCAGGAGGCCATGTGAAAACGATCGGAATCATTGTTTATCCTGACTTTCAGGTGCTGGGGTTGGCGGTCTCGACCGTGTTCGAATTTGCCAACGCAACCGTCGAACAAGCCGCGTACGAGGTGAAGTTGCTGTCGGAACATGGCGGCTCCGTGCGCTCGTCGTTGGGGTTCGGCATCGATACCGCGAGTTTCCAGGGCAGCGCGTTCCACACCCTGATTGTCACCGGCGACAACTTGGGCACGCCGCATTCGGCCGGCGTGGCGGCATTTCTTCGCGACGCGCTGGAGACGTCCCAACGCATTGCGGCGACCTGTACGGGCGCGTTTGTGCTGGCCGAGGCGGGCTTGCTGGACGGCCGCCGCGCTACCACGCACTGGTACTACGCACGGGCGCTTCAGCGCGCGTATCCGCAGGTCAAGATGGAGGAGGACCGGATTTTTATTGTCGATGGCCCAATTTGGACGTCCGCCGGTGCGAGTGCCGGGATTGACCTTGCGCTGGCGCTCGTCGAGAAAGACCTGGGTACCGACACGGCGCGGCTCGTGGCGAAAAAAATGGTGGTCTATCATCGTCGCGCCGGGGGCCAGTCGCAGTACTCGGCGCTGCTCGAACTCGACGCGAAATCGGATCGCGTTCAGACCGCGCTGGCCTATGCGAAATCCAACCTGACCGCGAAGCTGTCGATTGAAGAACTAGCGGAAGTTGCCCATCTCAGCCCGCGCCAGTTCAGCCGGGTCTTCACGGACGAAACCGGACAATCGCCTGCCAGGGCCATCGAAAATCTGCGTGTGGAAGCCGCCCGCCTGATGATGGAAGCGGGACGGCATTCAGTTGATGTCGTCGCACGCGAGAGTGGCTTCGGCGACCGTGAACGAATGCGGCGTGCGTTCCTGCGTGCATTCGGACAGTCACCGCAAGCAATGCGGCGGATGACGGAATCGCAGCTGGTTTGATGAAGAGCCGGCTTTGTTTTGCGCGGCAGATGGATCAAGCTCGCGTTAAGGAGCTATGCAAATACTTGCTGAATCAACCAGAGCTGACGCCACCGTCGCACCCTCGGGCCGACGTTACACGGTCGGCGCCAACTGCGCGAGCACAGTCGTCATGCTCATGACCTGCTGGTCACCCTCTGATATTCCCGCGTCCTCGGCAGCCTTCGCCAATTGAGCATTGGTGAGTCTGGCAAGGCCGTCAAAACTATCGCGGACAATGGTTGCAGTCGTGGCGGAACTGGTCCGAAGTTCCCAGGTCTTGTCTTCGACAAGGCGTCGAAGCACATACTCACGTGCAGCCGTTTTGGCGGCAAGAATGCCGCGCGCTTGTTCTTCTGTCATGGTGTTCTCCCCGAGTTCGCCCTCGTTTTATATCAACGCGGGGCACCCTTGGCGGTTCGGAAGAACACACTTGGCTCAATTCTTTTCCGGGCGCGCTTCTGAGCGCTGGTCTTCAGGCCAACGCCAGACGTGCGATCGCGCGCTCCACGCCGCCGCGACCGAACGGAACACCCTGCACCGTCATCGCGGCTTCGACGCCCCCGAGACATCCAAGGATCATCGCGGGGTTAATGTCGCCGAGATGGCCGATACGAAATGCGCGTCCCGCAAGCGGCCCCAGCCCCCCCGCAATCGCAACTTCGAAGCGCTCGCGTGCAACGCTGCGGATTGCTTCCGGATCGATACCCTCGCTCACCTCGATAGTCGTCACCGACACTGAGCGCGCCGACGGCACCTCGCAGAAAAAGCGTAACGCGCCCGACTCGCTCCAGCACTCCACGGCCGCTTGCACTGCCTCCGCGATTCGTCGATGACGTTCCAGCACTTGGGGCAAGCCTTCACGGAAGATCAGCGCGAGCGATGCCTCCAACCCGGCGATCAGGCTTTGCGGCGGCGTGCCGCAAAACTTCCGATACGACAGCGTACTTTTGCGCCGCTCCCAATCCCAGTAGAAACGCGGCGTGGAATTGCGGCGCGAGACTTCCATGGCCGCTGCGTCGACGGCGACGAACGCGAGTCCCGGCGGCACCATCAACGCTTTCTGACTGGCGCCCAGAACCACGTTGATGCGCGTTGCGTCCATCGCGAACGGCGCGGCTGCGAGCGATGCAACCACGTCGACTACGAGCAGCGCCGGGTGATCGGCCCGGTCGATCGCCGCCCGCATGGCCGGCAGATCGTTGGTGATGCCGCTGGCGGTATCTGTGTGAACGATGAAGACCGCCACAATCTCGCGCTTCACATCTTCCCGCAGCACGGCTTCCACATCGGCTGGATCGATCGGACGACCCTGAACCCAAGGGGTACGAATCACACGGCCGCCCATTGCCTCCGTCTGTACCGCCCACGATTCCGAGAAGTGACCCGTGCCTGCCACCAGCACCGCCTGACCCGGCGCAACCACGTTGGCGATGACTGCCTCCCACGCACCATGCCCGTTCGCGGCATAGAGGAAGACGTCCGCTTGCTCAGTCTGCAGCACGCGCTTAAGGCCCGCTTCACACGCGGCAATACAGCGATCCAGTCGCGGGTCAGCCAGGTCCATCGGCTGACGACTCATTGCGTGCAGGACTTCATCCGGCACACGGCTTGGGCCCGGCGAATGCAGGAAACGATGACCGGGCAAACGAGTGGAGTCGTTCATGCGATGAGGATTCGAAACGGGTAATTGCCGCTGGAGTGGGCGCGCGCTTGAGCTTTGTTGTCAGTCAGTTTCATTGCAACCCTGGCTAGTTGTTGGCCAAAAGATTCTACAGGGCTGCACCGGAGGATGCACTTTCGATTCGCTTACCCGGCGAATTCAAGAATGGGTATTTTGTCGACGATGTTTCCCAAGGCCAACGAACGGCATGCACTAAATTGAAGACTTCGAATGGATCATCGGCATTATCGCCATGCCGACGCAGGGCGCATACAATGCCAGCAAATTCGCAGTCCGCGGCTATACCGAGGCGTTGCGCATGGAACTCGAACTGGAGGGCGTGACTGTGAGTGCTACCTGTGTTCACCCGGGCGGTGTTGCGACCAACATCGCAACCGCGGCACGGATCGACGACAACGCCCGGTTGCTGACGGGACAGGACGCGGAGGCGCATCGCAGGCAGGCTAATCGCCTGATCGACGCAACCAGGCCGGACGATGCGGCGCGCCAGATTCTTGCCGGCGTCCAGCGCAATGCGCGCCGCGTGCTGATCGGCAGCGACGCCCGGCGTGTCGATTTCATCTCGCGGCTGATGGGCGCGGCTTACCAATTCTATGTGCTGCGCTTTCATCGCAAGATGCAGAAACGCAGTGCGGGCAAATCGCATGCTGTACGGTCGGCTCAAGCCGCTGCATCCACGCCCAGGGACATCGCATGACTTCCGCAAACCACGCTAGCAGCCCCACGCCCTCATCGCGTGCCGATATTGACTATGACGTGCTCATCGTAGGCGCCGGTTTATCCGGTGTGGCCGCGGCGCATCATCTGCGCGAGCGCTGCCCGTCTGCCCGGTTCGCCATACTTGAAAGCCGCGCCACGATGGGCGGTACGTGGGACCTGTTCCGCTATCCCGCCGTGCGCTCCGACTCCGACATGTTCACGCTCGGCTACAGCTTCCGCCCGTGGCATGGCGATAAATCGATATCCGGCGGCCAGGCGATCCTCGACTACATCCGGGAGACGGCCGAAGCAACCGGCATCGACAAGAGCATCAAGTTCGCTCACAAGGTGACCAGCGCAAACTGGGATTCACAGGCAGCATGCTGGACCGTGCAGGTTCAACGTATCGACGGCAATATCGAAATCGAAACACACTACACCTGCAAGTTCCTCTACATGTGCAGCGGTTATTACGACTACGACGAAGGTCACGCACCGCGTTGGCCCGACATGGAGAAGTTCAAAGGCCGCATAGTCCATCCGCAGCATTGGCCTGCCGACCTGGCCTACGCGGACAAGCGCGTTGTTGTGATCGGCAGCGGCGCCACGGCGGTGACCTTGGTGCCCGCATTGGCGGACACGGCAAAACACGTGACCATGTTGCAGCGCTCGCCCACCTACATTTTTTCGCTGCCCGCGCGCGACGAGGTCGCAAACACGCTGCGTAAATGGCTACCGTCAACGCTCGCGCACAAGCTTATCCGCAGCAAGAACGTGCTGCTGACCATGTACTTGTACAACCGGGCACGACGCAAGCCGGAAGAAACCAAACAGTTGCTCATCAGGGCGGCGGGCAAGCAGCTAGGACCCGAATTCGACGTCGACAAACACATGACGCCCCGATACAACCCGTGGGACCAGCGTCTGTGTCTTGTCCCGAATGGAGACTTGTTCAAGGCGGTGCGCGCCGGCCGCGCATCGATCGCCACCGACGAAATCGAACGCTTCACCGAGACCGGCGTGCAACTGCAAAGCGGCCAGCACCTTGACGCCGACGTGGTGATTACCGCCACCGGATTAAAACTCAAGATGCTCGGTGGATCGGTGATCTCCATTGACGGACGCCAGATTTCCCTTGGAGACACGGTGTCCTACAAAGGCATGATGTATAGCGATGTACCGAATCTTGCATCGTCGTTCGGCTATACCAACGCCTCGTGGACCCTGAAGGCCGAGTTGATCGCGCAGTATGTCTGCCGGCTCGTGAATCACATGAAGGCAAATCACTACGATGTTTGTGTACCCCGGCTGAGGGATAACGAAATGGGTTCGCTGCCTGCCGTCGACCTCACGTCTGGCTATATTCAGAGGGCATCGGACATCCTGCCCAAGCAGGGGCTTCACAAGCCGTGGAAGCACCATCAGAACTATCTGCTCGATCTTGCGTCGCTCAGGTTCGGCGCCTTGAGCGACGGCGTCATGCAGTTCGAGCGACGCCGTATGACAACAGTCGTCCTCAAGCGCGAAGCGCAAGAGCACGCATAAACGCAAGGATGAATACGTGCCACTTATTTTCCTGTCCATTGTCGCCGTTTGCATTGTCGTGGTCGCGGGGCTTGTTGCTTTTACTCTGTACATTGCTCACCGCGTCGACCAGGCGCTGCCCCCGCAGGGCCGGTTCATTGACATCGGCGCGGACCGTATTCACTACGTTGAATACGGGAGCGGGCCGCCCATTGTCTTCGTCCACGGATTAAGCGGTCAGCTACGCAACTTCGCGTATCTCGACATGAATGCTCTCGCACAAACGCATAGGGTGATCCTCATCGACCGGCCAGGCTCGGGACATTCAACGCGAGGCGCAGGCTCGTCCGCCAGCATGTCCGCACAAGCACGGACCGTAGCGTTGTTCATCGATGCCATGGGCCTGGACAAGCCGGTGCTGGTCGGACATTCGCTTGGCGGCGCCATTGCGCTGGCGGTCGGCCTCGACCATCCGAACAGTGTCAGCCGGCTGGCGTTGATCGCCCCGCTGACGCATCTGGTCGATGCGAGTCAGGCCTTTGGCGGCCTGCTGATTCGATCCCCGT
>NZ_JAQGMM010000073.1 GCF_028292365.1 Caballeronia sp. | reverse complement strand
CGGCATGGCGATCATGGGCTTCGGCGGCGGCGCGATGATCGCGGCGCCCGCCTCGGTCGCGTTGATGAACCACTTCAATAGCGCAACCATCAACGGCGTGACAGAGACCTTCGTGGTGTTGGGCATTGTCTATTTCATCTCGATGTCGATCGGCGCACTTGCCATCCGCGTCCCGCGTGCGAACTGGGCGCCGGCAGGCTGGACGCCGCCGGTGACCAACGGCAACAAGATGATCACGCGCAATCAAGTGCATATCGACCAGGCGTTGAAGAAGGCGCAGTTCTACCTGATATGGCTGGTGCTGTTCCTCAACGTGACGGCCGGGATTGGCGTGTTGGGCCAGGCATCGGTGATGATTCAGGAGAGCTTCAAGGCATCGATCACGGCTGCTGCCGCGGCCGGATTCGTCGGCCTGCTTTCGCTCTTCAACATGGGTGGGCGTTTCGTGTGGGCATCGGCGTCGGACTGGATCGGGCGCAAGAACACCTACTTCGTCTTCTTCGTGCTCGGTGCTGTGCTCTATCTGCTGGTGCCGCAATTTGCGCAGAGCGGTAACGTTGCGCTCTTCGTGCTCTCGTATTGCGTGATCCTGTCCATGTACGGTGGTGGCTTCGCAACCGTCCCGGCCTATCTCGCCGTTATGTTCGGCACGAAATTCGTGGGCGGCATTCATGGACGCCTGCTGACCGCATGGGCTGCGGCCGGTATCGCAGGTCCGGTGCTGGTGAACTACATTCGCGCGTATCAAGTAGCGCATGGCGTGGTGAAAGCGGATGCCTACACCACGACGTTGCACATCATGGCGGGACTGCTGGTGATCGGCTTTGTCTGCAACTTGGCTGTGAAGCGCGTGCATGAGAAACATCACATGAGCGCGTCCGCACTCGCGGCGGATTGAGTCCACTGAATGAATCCACTGAACCTACCCCAAGCGCGGAGAATGCGATGAACACCAATACCAACCTGAACCGCGAACTGGACGCGCATCCGACTAACAAGCTGCTGCTCGGCGTGTTCTGGATCTACGCAATCGTGCCGCTTGCATGGGGCGTGATCAACACCCTCGTCCAGGCGACCAAGCTGTTTCAATGAAGCTGAAGATTTAGCGTCTGTAAAACAGGAACGCCGGCTTGAAAGCCGGCGTTTTTTATCGCGCTCGAAATCTGGACCGGCCCTCACGCAAGCCGGAAGCACATCCCTTACCCTCAAGCCGGCGCACCCGCCATGCAGCCCGTGACCTGCCGCGCGACTGCGAGATAACGTTCGGCGGTATCGGCCAACGTAAGGCCACCCAACGGCCGCTGCGCCCGCCGTTCGCCCAACGCAGCCACCAGCGCGCGTGCATAGGTCGCGGTGTCCTCCGGATCCAGCAGATGCACGGCTGGAAAATCCGCCGCGAAGCTGAACGGCCGGATGTCGCTGGCGACAATCGGCACACCCGACGCCAACGCCTCCAGGAACGCGATGCTATGGCCTTCAAAGCGCGACGGCATCGCGAACACGCTGGCCTTGAAGAGAATGTCGGAGACGTCCGAACGCGGCCCTTCCACCGTGACCCGCTGCTCGAGCCCGAGCTTCGCCACAAGATCCTTCACCGCCGTGAAGTACGCCGGATCTTCGACCACACCGACCAGCAGCAATCGCGCATGCGGCACCTGCTGCACAACCTGATCGAACGCATGGACTGTCTGCAACTGGTTCTTCACCGACGTATAACGCCCGATCTGCACGATCTGCGCGTGGTCATTGGCGAGATCGGCATCCAGCCCAGGCGAGAAGCGCGCCATGTCCACGCCGTTTGGAATGAGCTGCATCGACGGATGCCGGCCAACGGCGGCCACATAGTCGTCGAGATTCGTCGGCGATACCCCGATCACCGCCCGCGCCCGCCGCGACAACACGCGCTCGATGCGCCGGAACAGATCGCGCTCGAAATCGTTGGTCGCGGAATGCATCACATACACCACGGGCGCCGAGATTGGCAGTGCGCGCACGTAGAAAGCGGGAATGGTCGCGTGGGCAAACACCACGTCCGGGCGATAGCGTTGAACCACCTGGTACAAATGCCACAGCTTGCCGGGCAAGCCGTGGAGTCCGCGGGGAAACATGCACTCCACGCCGCTGGCATCGAGTTCCTGGCGCAGCGTGCGGAAGTCGTCGTGTTGCGGCCGCAGCGATGTCATGCCGACAATTTCGCCGCTCCTCTGCTGAAGAATAGCGAGGTCCTTTGCCAGCACTTCCGCCCCCGAAAGGCGAGGGGCAAGAACGAGATGAAGGATGCGCATTACGCCTCCCTGGCAATTCGGAACATCATCCATCCGGCGGCTGCACCAAGGCCGACCGTCATCGCCCAGGCGATGCCGGTCACGCCCCACAAATGGGTGGCGAACGGCACCGTCACCAGCAGCACCACGGCCTGGATGATGGACGCATGCGTCGCGACTTTCGGCAAGCCGACCGCACGCAAATACGATACCAGCACAGCGATTACCGCACCGATAGCCATGTTGACCACGAAGATCCGGAACAGCGGCACAGCGGACAGCCATGCGGTTCCCAGCACGATCTGGAACAGCGGTTCGGCGACGAGGCGCAGGATGATCACCAGCACCACGAGCCCCCCCACGATCAACGCAAGATAACGGCGAAACAGCCGCGCGGCGAAATCCGCGTCCTGGCGGTGATGCGCGGAGAACGTCGGAAACAGGTATTGCGACATGGCAATGGCGGCATCGGCCAGCAGCATTTGTGCGAGCTTCGAGGACATCTGGTACGCGCCCAATTGCGCCGGTCCAAGCAGCTTTGCCACGATCACCTTGTCGAACTGATTCAGCAGCAGGTTCACCACGCTGCCCGCCCAGATCCAGCGGCTGAAATTCACGTAATGGCCGATCCCCTTCCATGAGAGCCGCAACGGCGGACGCGGTGACATGGTGGTCCAGGTCAGGACCGTCTTCAACGACTCTCCCGCCACCATGCCGAGCAGCACCGAATAGGCACCCGCGCCGCCAAGCGCGAAGCCCAGGCCGATCGCGCAATCGAGGAAAGCCGACGACATCTCCACGCCCGCGATACGCATGAAGCCGCGCTCGCGCGTAACGATGTAATACGCCGGCGACGCCACGCCGCGGATCAGCGGCAACAGCGCCGCGAGTTGCAACAGCAGCAGCGAGCCGCCAAGATGAAACTGCTGGTCCATCAGCGGCGCGGCACAAATGATCAGGAGCGCGATCAATGTCCCACGCGAGGCCAGCGTGGTCCACACGGCGCCGAGCTGTAAACGGTTCGGCGTTTCCCGGCCTTGCACCACCGCTTGCGCGAGACCCGTGTCGCTGAGCGACTCGGCAATAGCCACCGCCAGCAACGCCACGCTGACGCTGCCAATTGCGGCGGGCCCGAGAATCCGGCCGATCGCCAGGAACTTGACCGCGACGAAGCCGCGTACCACGATTTGTTGCAACAGGACCCAGATCGCGGCGTCCTGGTCGAAACGCACGCTCGCGGTTGAAAACGGTAAGCGAACTGCTCTCACAGACATTCCTCGCGTCGGATCGATTTTTTGTAGTTGGAGCGTGGCAAACGCGTTGCCCGCGAGACTTGACTTTGCATTAGCGATGTTTGCCCAGGGTTTCCGCAAAGGTAACGTGGCGCGCCCTGTCCTGTGCGCCATCTCGTAGTCGATATCGGCCCTCGTGTACGCTGGCTCACTGTCTTTTTTCGCCAGAGGAATACCCTGACTTTGGCGGTTGCATAACGTGCGGCAATGCTAGTGTTGACGTTATCGACTGATGTTTGGCACGGGGCGCCTGATCAGATCCCGCCCGCTTTGACCGCCCTCAGTGCACGTTCTGTGCTTTGCCGCCCAAGACCACGCCTTTTTTGTACGCTTTCAAAAAAACAATGACTATGGCCAATGACACATTCGACACCGTACTGATCGTCGAACCCGATTTCTCCGGGCATCGCTGGCGTTATGCCGAGTGGGCAGCAGCGGCTTACATGGAAGCGGGGTATCGGTGCGTCATCGTGACCGACCCTGCGAACGCGGGGCATTCGCTCGCCGCGCGCATTTCTCAGGAGAACCGGCCCGAGTTGCAGATCCAGTTTGTCGAGCCGCTTCAACACAGCCGCAGCGGCTTTGCGAAGCTCAGTTATGTACGGTATTTCCGCGATTTCAAGCATGCATTCGACATCACCAGCCGTAACCGGAAGGTCGCGCTGGTCGTGGTCCCTTACGTCGATTATTTCTTTTACTCGCTGCCGTTCACGGGTTCGCCGTTTGGCGCAACGCCGTGGGTGGGCATCACGATGCGGGCCAATTTTCACCATGCCAAAGTGGGCGTGAAGGCACCGCGCGACCCGTTGGTCAATGCTGTCAAGGCGCAGTTATTTCAGCGCGCCATTCGTACGCCCGGCTTGATGACCTTGCTGACCATTGACCCCACGCTGACCGAGTGGGTCGCTCGCTCAGGTCGTGGGGGTCATCAGGCAACCCGTAGCGCGGCCGTCCAGTATCTCGCCGACCCGTTCCCTGATGCGAAGGCTACGGAGCCGCTGGCGGCCCGTCAGCGCCTGGGGCTTGGCACGGGCAAGCATGTGCTTGTCTATGG
>NZ_JAQGMM010000062.1 GCF_028292365.1 Caballeronia sp. | reverse complement strand
CCCTCGATCCATTGCGCGAGGCCGAGTTCGGATGTGCGCTGCGCGGGCGGCAGGATATGCGCGATGGTTTCGGCCAGATCGCCGACCGCCTGATACGACTCGTCGAAGAGCCATTCCGGCAAGCCGGCGCGCTCGCGGGCGAATTCGGTAAGAAGGCGGGTGGGCACCGATTGTCGAGGTTTGCCGCCGCTGAGAAAGTACGACGCCCACGCGGCGTCCTCGGGTTCGGCAGCCGAAAAATACGCGATTAGCGCCTCGAGTTTTTCTTTCGTCGACGTGGTGCCGTCCAGAGCGGTGTATAGCGCGGCGAAGCGTTTCATCGTTAGTCGGCCCCGGGCGGAGAAGGGGCTTCGACGGCTTGCTGCGCGGCCGGGCTCGCCGGGCCGCTTTCCGCCGCGTCGGCTTCTATTGCGTCATCGCCGTATTCGGTGGTGAACGCGCCCGCCTCCAGACCTTGTTCGCGCAGCCAGCGGACCATCGGTTCGATTTGTCCGTGCGTGACAATCACGCGTTGCGCGCCCGTTGCACCAATCGCTGTCTGCAAACCCGGCCAGTCGGCGTGATCGGACAGCACGAAACCGCGGTCCAGGCCGCGCCGCCGCCGGGTGCCACGCAGCCGCATCCAGCCCGACGCAAACGCGTCGCTATAGTCGCCAAAGCGACGCATCCACGGACTGCCTTGCGCCGACGGCGGCGCAATAATCAGTGCGCCCTTGAACGCGGTCTTGTCTTTCGCGGCAATGTCGCTGACTGGCCGCGTCGACGGCAGGTTCACGCCCGCTTGCGCATACGCCCGATTCAGCGGCTCCACGGCGCCATGGCAAAAGATCGGTCCTATGGCCGGATCGACTCCGGCAAGAATCCGCTGCGCCTTGCCGAACGAATAGCAGAACAACACGGAGGCCAGTCCTTCGGCCGCGTTGTGCCGCCACCACGAATTGATGCCGTCGAAGACCACGCGGGATGGTTCCCATCGATAAATCGGCAGGCCGAACGTGGATTCCGTAATGAACGTGTCGCAGCTAACCGTTTCGAACGGTGCGCAAGTGGGATCGGGCTCGACCTTGTAGTCGCCCGAGGCCACCCAGACCCGGCCCGCGTGTTCCACCCGCACTTGAGCAGAGCCGAGCACGTGGCCGGCCGGATGCAGCGACACGGAGACGCCGTTGATGACCAGGCGCTCGCCGTAGGGAACGCCTTGCAATGAGATGCCCGGCAGCCGCGACAGCAACACGCTGACACCCGGCGCAGCCGCGAGATAACTGGCGTGCCCGGCGCGGGCGTGATCTGCATGGGCGTGAGTAATGATTGCCCGGTCAACGGGACGCCACGGGTCGATATAGAAATCGCCCGGCGGGCAATAAAGGCCTTCCGGCCTCGCGACGATCAAGTCTTGCGATGCGTTCAACCGGTCCCCGCTTGGCGGAAAGATGCCGACAGTTAAAGACTGCGCCAGGACGGCTGGTGGGAATAACCACCGCGGCCGAAGTGGCATTGGTCTTTAGCAAATGGCATGCCGTCCGAAGGTAATCAAACCCAGTCTTCTTGTAAATATTAATTGTATGAAGAATACATGGGTTATCCAAAAAGCTGATTTATTGGGCGGGAAGTATAAAAACAACCCGCCAATAAACTTCGCAATTGGATCGTGCAGTGAGATTGTTCAGGGAAATACCTGATAGCGGGGAGAGCCATCAAACCAGGCTTTCACATTTCCGAGCGTGGTGATGGCGATCTCGGTGAGCGCTTCGCGTGTAAAGAACGCTTGATGAGAGGTAACGATAACATTTGGAAAGGACAACAGCCGAGCAAGCACATCGTCCTGCAGCATGTGATTCGAATGGTCTTCGAAAAAGAGTCCGCCCTCTTCCTCGTAGACGTCGAGGCCAAGATGGCCTAGTTGTCCGCTTTTCAACGCGCCGATGAGCGCGCGGCTGTCGATCAAACCGCCGCGGCCGGTATTAATCAGCATGGCGCCGTGTTTCATGCGGATGAGTGCGGCGGCGTCGATCAGATGATAGGTGGAGGGTAAAAGCGGGCAATGCAGACTGACAATGTCCGACTCAGCCAGAAGAGTATCGAGCGGAACATAACGCGCTCCGGCTTGCATAAGATCGGCTGCTGGCGTTCCTGGATCAAACGCCAGCAGCGTCATGCCGAAACCCGCCATGATGCGACCGAATACCCGCCCGATCACGCCTGTGCCAATAATGCCAAGCGTCTTGCCGTGCAGGTCGAAACCCAGCAGGCCGTTGAGCGAAAAATCACCGTCGCGAGTCCTGGCATAAGCGCGATGCAACTTGCGATTCAGCGTCAGGATCAGCCCGACGGCGTGCTCCGCCACTGCATGCGGAGAATAAGCCGGCACACGCACCACGCCGATTCCGAGCCTGATTGCCGCCGCGAGATCGACGTGATTAAAACCTGCCGAACGCAGCGCCACGAGCTGCGTGCCGCCCTCGCGAAGGGTTTCCAGGACAGTTTCGTCAAGGATGTCATTCACGAACGGGCATACCACCGCGCACCCGTGGGCAAGAATCGCCGTTTGCGCGTCAAGTTGTGATTCCTGGAACTGCAGAGAGTAACCAAACGCCGCATTTGCCTCAATGAAGACGTCGCGATCATATTGCCGGCTGCTGAAGACGATCATATGAGTTGGCATCTAATGTCCCCCTGCCAGCCAGATAAAAGAATCAGCTGGCGACTGCGCTCGCCGGAGGCACCATGGAAAGCCGCGCGAGAATGGTTTCCGGTTGCGGCAGTCCGACTTCTCCGCCCGGGCCCATATGTTCGAGCGTGTAGTCAATGAACGCGCGCGTCTTGGCCGGCAGATATTGCCTCCCCGGATAAACGATAGACACCTTCACGTCCGGATCATCAATAGCATAATCACCCAGTACCCGTACCAGTGAGCCGTTCTCCAGATCCGCCGCGACAATGCCTTCCGGAATGATCGAAATGCCCATGTGCGCGAGCGTTCCGAGTCGCACCATCAACGCGCTGTTAACAGTGTAGACAGGGGCGAGCGTGACCTGGTCGGCGCTGCCGTTGTTGCGATGCCGGAAGTGCCAGGTGGCGCTGCGCATTTCGCTGGGGAGCGCCACGAACGCGTG
This sequence comes from Caballeronia sp., assembly GCF_028292365.1. Classification (GTDB taxonomy): domain Bacteria; phylum Pseudomonadota; class Gammaproteobacteria; order Burkholderiales; family Burkholderiaceae; genus Caballeronia. Next base: position 14,742 of record NZ_JAQGMM010000062.1, on the reverse strand, counting down.
GTGCAGCAAATCGGCCGGCGTGCTGGGCGAGCCGTGCTCTTCCAGATAAGCGGGCGTGGCGACGGGAATCAGCGTGTTGGTGGCGACCGGGCGTTCTACCAATGCCGTGCTTGTCACCATGAATGCCGTGACAATACCGACATCAAATCCGTCTTCCACCAGATCCACATGACGCTCGGATAACGTGAGCCGCACATTCACTTTTGGATAAACCTGCCGGAAGCCGTCGATCAGCGGCGTCAGCGCCATGAGCGAAAGCGACCCGGATGCCACCACGCGTAATGTACCGCTGGGGTCGCCTTCGGTATGCGCCACCATTGACTCGAGGTGATCGAGTTCTTCAAGCAATGCGCGGCAGCCCTCGAGATAACGCGTGCCGGCTTCTGTAAGTGAGAGGTTACGAGTAGTACGATTGATTAACCGGGTGCGTAAATGCGCTTCCAGCATTGCAATTGCACGAGTAACAAGTGCGTTTGATACATCGAGTTGTTGTGCGGCTCGCCGAAAACTCTCGGTTTCCGACACCCGCACGAACACACGCATGGCATGAATTTGATTCATCGTCTCTTACCTCTCAGTGTCCAACACAGCCTGGAACCGTATTACGCATGACCGCGCATACGGAATTTTTTGATCGACGCCAAAAAACGTATTGACACCCATGCGGAATTGCAATATCTCGTTCATTTCTTGTTTGCATTCCGCATTAACCGCAAGACTTTCACATTTACTAATTCATTGCAATGAAAAATTACACTTCTCCAGATTTTGGAATGGATCGTCTGATTTATACAGATTCTTGTTTCAAGAGTTGTGTTACGTCATTCGACTTTGGATGCGATCGATAAATCACTTGTCTTATTGCATACAAACAGGCGGTCCGACTCGCCCAAGCACGATAAGCTCTGCCGGACATCGTCAATACAGATGTTTTATTGAGTGGGAAACGATCCCAGTTATGCTAAAAATGAAGTTGGGCGTTAAATTTATGCCATACCGACTAGACGACTGGCAAACTGACATCCAAGTAGATTGTTCAACGATTCCAGAATCACGATCATAATTAATCGAATCCTTAATTTAAGGCATTCAAAGCCGCTTGATAGTTGCATTCAGATAATCAATGGAGGCGATAATTTCATGATCTGGAACTTGCTGGCGAGCCAACCGGAAATCGCATTGTTTGCGAGTCTGGCACTTGGCTTTTTCATTGGTTCTTTCAAGTTCGGACCCATACAGCTCGGCGGGGTATGCGGCACCTTGATTGTGGCGCTGATTCTCGGGCAAAGCGGTGCGCGCCTTTCACCGGATCTGAAGAATATTGCTTTTGCCCTTTTTATCTTTGCGCTGGGCTTCACCGGCGGACCGCAATTCTTTGCGAATATCGGGCGCGGCTGGCGCTATGGCCTCTTATCCGTTGTTGAGCTCGTGGTGGTACTTGGGCTGGTGCTCGGGGCCGTCGCGCTCTTCAAGCTGGATCGCGGCACCGCGGCCGGTCTGCTTGCCGGCGCCGCGACGGAATCGGCCGTGGTCGGCACGGCGTCCGAGGCAATCGGCAAGCTGGCGCTGCCTGCTGCCGAGATTGCCCGGCTGCAGGCCAACATCGTCACTGCCTACAGCGTGAGTTACCTGTTCGGGCTCGTCACCATCGTGTTGTTCACCAGCCAGATCGCGCCGCTCATGCTGCGCGTCAATCTGCGCGATGAAGCTGAGCGCCTGTGGCGTGCGCTTGGCGGCGACAGCGCGCTGGCGGAGGGGCAACGGTTGGCGGCGCCGTCGCTCGTCGCGCGTGAAGTCCGCGTCACGAGTGCGGCGGAGCTGAGCATCAATACCCTCGAAAAACGCTATGGCAATGAGCTCACGGTGGCGCGCGTGGTGCGTGGCCGCTCAATCGTGAAAGCGCAGCCGAATCTCGTGTTGAAGATGGGGGACCGGATCGTGATCGGCGGGCGTCGCACGGCGCTCGTGGAGGCGCTGCCGTCCATTGGCGAGGAAGTCACCGGCAGCGATGTCGCCGACGTTTATGCCACCTCCCTCGACGTCATGCTCACGCGGCGCGAAGTGCATGGCCTGACGGTGGCGCAAGTGCGCGCCCGCGCGACGCCCGCCGATGGCCACGGCGTCTATATCTCAGCCGTCACGCGGTTGGACAGCACCATCCCCGCGTTGCCGGGGACGGAACTGCATCGCGGCGACGTACTGACCTTGATTGGCGCGGCCGATGACGTGCGTCGCGGCGCGGCGAAGCTCGGCTACGTGGTGCGCGCGACGCTGAAAACCGACTTCGTGTTTCTCGGTATCGGCGTGATTGCGGGGATTCTCGTAGGGCACCTGAGCGCGCGCGTCGGCGGCGTGCAGATCGCCCTGGGGACCGGCGGCGGCTGTTTGTTATCCGGGTTGCTGTTCGGCTGGATTCGCTCGCGCTATCCCGTGATCGGTTCGCTGCCTTCCGCAGCGGCGCAAGTGCTCAAGGATTTCGGACTGTGCACGTTTATCGCCGCGGTCGGGCTCGGGGCCGGCGCCGATGCGATCCGCCTGATCCGCGAGTACGGCGTTGCGCTGCCGCTGGCGGGCGTGGTCATCACGCTCGGCCCGGCGCTGGTGTCGCTGGCGGTCGGCCGCTGGCTGTTGAAACTCGAAGTGCCGATGCTGCTCGGCGCGATCGCCGGCCAGCAATGCAGCACGCCCGCGATCAGCGCGTTGGTGGGTGTGACGGGCAATGCAACGCCCGTGATCGGCTACACGATCACATATGCCTTGTCGAACGTCCTCCTGCCGCTGATGGGGCCGGTCATTGTCGGGCTCGCGGGGAAGGTGGGATGAACAGGTTCAAGTCGCAAAGAACCGGAGCAGGCGCGCGGAGAGACGCGTCAGTACCAGTACCAGCATAAATCTCGGATTCAGCAGGTCGTGCAGGGCATACGAAACTAGCGAGGGCACTATGGAATGGATACATCAGATTTTCACGAAGTCACCGGAGATTGCGCTGTTCCTGTCTCTGGCGGTGGGGTACTTCATCGGCCAGATCAACTTCGGCAAGTTCCAGCTTGGCGGTGTGGGCGGGTCGTTGCTGGCGGCGGTCGTTATCAGTCAGTTCGGTGTCCAGATCGATAACGGCGTCAAGTCCGTCATGTTCGCGATCTTCATCTATGCAGTCGGTTACGACTCGGGGCCGCAGTTTTTCAACTCGCTGTCGCGCAAGACCTTGCGTGAGATCGCGATGGCGGTGTTCCTTGCGGTATCGGCGCTGGTGACCGTGCTGGTGTGCGCGAAGCTGTTCGGCTTGAACAAGGGGATCGCGGCGGGATTGGCCGGCGGGGCGTTGACGCAGTCAGCGATCATCGGCACGGCTGGCGACGCCATCGCGCGGCTCGGGCTGCCGGTTGCGGAAACCAAGGCGCTCCAGGGCGATGTGGCGGTCGCTTATGCCGTGACGTACGTATTCGGATCCCTGGGCGCGATCATTGTGTGCGTGAATATCTTGCCGAAGTTCATGGGGCAGGGTTTAAAAGAGGCCGCAGCGGAAGCGGAGAAAACTTTGCTGGGCGGCGCGGTCGCGCATGGGGCCGGTCAGACGGCGGCGATGCCGGAGCTGGTCGGGCGCGCTTATCGCGTGACAGGCGGCAGCAGTGCGATAGCGCGAGTGGGTAGCACGGGTGGCGCCGATGCCGCGGGGCTGGCGATCACGCCCAGGTCAGGCGACGTGGGCGTGAGCGGTGCGGCGGGCCGGACAGTCGCCGAGATCGAGCTGGCCGAGTCCGACATGATCACGATCGAGCGAATCCGCCGGGCGGGCAAAGCGCTGGAGCCGCGGCCGGACGTGATGCTGCAAGTCGACGATATCGTGCTGGTCGTCGGCCGGCGTGAAGTGATGGTGACGGCGGCGTCTAACATTGGTGAAGAGGTGGCGGATACCGACGGCATCAGCGTCGTGATGCAGAACCGGCAGGGCGTGTTCACGCGCAAGGGCATGAATCACATGACGATTGCCGCGGTGCGCACGACCGTGGATCGCGACTTGCGCCACGGCGTATTCGTGCAGGAAATTCGCCGGGCGGACCAGCCGTTGCCGATCCTTCCCGAGACCCAGCTCGAACATGGCGATGTCATCACGTTCTACGGTTCGCCGCAGGATACGAAGCGTGCCGTGGATGCAGCGGGATATGAATTGCCGGCTACCAACAAGACCGATTTCATCTACATGGGCGTGGGGATTGTGCTCGGTTTGTTGATCGGATTGATCGTGGTGGACGTGGCCGGCGTGCCGTTGACGCTGGGCTCCGGCGGGGGCTGCTTGCTGGCCGGGCTGCTATTCGGCTGGATGCGGGGCAAGCATCCGATGTATGGCGTGATGCCATCGGCGGCGTCGCAACTGATGAAGGATTTCGGGCTCGCGGCGTTCGTGGCGGCGGTCGGCCTGAACTCCGGGTTGGCGGCCGTGGTCACGGTGAAGAACAGTGGCCTCACGATCTTCCTGCTGGGTGCGGTTGTCACAATATTGCCGCTCGTTCTCACGATGCTGTTCGGCAGATACGTGTTGAAATACACCAACGCAGCGCTTCTGGCGGGTGCCCTGACCGGCTCGCGTAGCGCGAATCCGGCGTTTGGCGGCGTGCTTGATAAGGCAGAGAGCGCGGTGCCGACGGTTCCATTCGCTATTACCTATGCGTTGGCGAATGTATTGCTGACACTGCTGGGTCCGCTAGTGGTGGGATTGGTCTGACGAAGGATGGGGTACACGTGATTACACTCACGTGTACCCAAGCGTGCACTCAAAAAAATTTGAACTGAGGCCTGGGGCTTGAGCCCAACCACATTCAGCCCAAAAGGGGAGTGCCCATGACGTCGCAGCAAAAAACCGTTCATCTTCCGACAGCAACCATGCATGGGACCGGAGTGAGCGCTAAAGCGCTAACTCCGGTCGACACAGGAGAGCAGATCCCCGCCTTGGGCCAGGGCACGTGGGAAATGGGCGATAGCGGCAGAACCCGCAACGCGGAAATCGCAGCGTTGAAAGCCGGTGTGGACCTGGGCATGACGGTGATCGATACCGCGGAAATGTACGGCGAAGGCGAGAGTGAAAAGCTGATCGCCGAAGCACTGAAAGACCGGCGTGACGAGCTTTTCATCGTCAGCAAGGTCTATCCGCATAACGGTAGCGAATCAGGCGTGAAGGCCGCGTGTGAACGAAGCCTCAAGCGGCTACAGACTGACCGCATCGATTTATATCTGCTGCATTGGCGCGGCGGCGAAGACCTGGAAGGGGTGATCGGCGGCTTCGAGGCCTTGAAAGCGCAGGGCAAGATACGTCACTGGGGCGTGAGCAATTTCGACACCGAGGACATGGTCGAACTCTTTGCGCTGGAAAACGGCAACCGCTGTGCGACCAACCAGATTCTGTATAACGTCGCACGACGCGGTCCCGAATTCGAACTCCTGCCGTGGATGCGCGAACGCAATATGCCGGCGATGGCATACAGCCCCGTCGATCACGCGCGCCTGCCGAAACAAAGCGTACTGAACGACATTGCGAAGTCGCGCGGTTTGTCGGCGACGCAAGTCGCGCTCGCGTGGGTCTTGCAACAACCGCAGGTCATCGCGATCCCGAAAGCGGGGACTATCGCTCATGTGATTGAGAACGCGGCTGCACGAGAGGTGAATTTGTCGGCGGAAGAACTGAGTCTTATCGACACCCAGTTCAAACCGCCGAAATCAAAACGCCCGCTGGAAATGCTTTAAAGCTTTAAAGCCTCAACGGGTCTACGTGCAGGCGTGATGCGAATGCACGGACCCAAGCACGGCGACTTCCGCCGGCGTGCGCTTGAGCGACGCTTCGTCGACTTGCTTTGCGTCCGCCAGGAATTCATCGACGAGGGTTGAGACCGGCGTATTGCTCAGGCACAGCGACACGCGCTGCGTTTCATTGGCCTTCAGTTGCGATCGCTGAGCCAGGAACAGCACGCCATATTGGTAACCGCGCACAATGCCGCGCACGGCGCCTACGCACTGGCCCTGTGCGGCGTTATCGGACTTCTGCGAACATTCCTGCGCGAGCGTATAGGCGGAGAAACTCGGATCGACCGGAGGCGGCTGAGTGGTTTGCTGCGCGTGGGCTACAGAGGCGCAGCCCAGCGCGGACAAAGCTGCAAACGCGAACGCCGCGGAGATGTTTCGCTTCATATTGTGATCCCTCATGTCGAACGTTGAACTCGATATGAGGGAACGAGCGTCAATTGGTTCCTTTAAGCCTGACTTAACCCCGACTTAACCCCGACTTAACGCTGACTTTAGCGCGCTGGTTCAGTCCGGCTTTTGCAAGCGCTTAAGCTCGGCAACGGGAATGTGGCATCGAATTCTGTGTCCATCGGCGGCGTGTGCATAGGGCGGTTCCTCCTGCTCGCAAATCGCTCCAATCTTGCGTGGACAGCGCGTATGAAACACGCATCCCGACGGCGGGTCCGCCGCGCTCGGCAATTCACCTGAAAGGCGGATGCGCTCGCGCGCCTGCGGTTCATCGCCAATCGCCGGAATCGACGACAACAACGCCTCGGTATAAGGATGATGCGGCCCGTCGAACACGTCCGTTGCGCGGCCGATCTCCATCAGCCGGCCGAGATACAGCACCGCAATACGATCGGATAGATAACGCACCACGTGCAGGTCATGCGAGATAAACACGTAACTCACGCCACGTTCGCGCTGCAGGTCGGCAAGCAGGTTCAGGATGGCGGCTTGCACGGAGACATCGAGGGCGGAGGTTGGCTCGTCGCAGACCACTACACGCGGATCGCCGGCGAACGCACGCGCTATCGCCACACGCTGTTTCAACCCGCCCGACAATTGCCGCGTGCGCGAGCTCAGGTAACGTTCGGGCAATCGCACGGCGGCGGTCAGCGATTGCAGTCGCGCTTCCTTCGCCGCCCCACGCAACGCGCCGAGTTTCGATAACGACCGTGCGATCAGCCGACGCACCGAATGCGCCCGGTTCAATGCTGAATCCGGATTCTGGAACACGATCTGCAGCGACTTGACCTGTTCGTCGTTCCGGTTTGTCACGCGCGCGGGCAGGGCGGCGCCGTCGAGTTCTATGGAGCCGCCTGCATCCGGCGAGAGCAATCCGAGCAACAGCTTCGCGAGCGTCGTCTTGCCGCTGCCGGACTCGCCGACAAGCCCGAGCGTTTCGCCCAGTGCAAGTTCCAGCGATACATCGTGCACTGCCCGCAGCGACTCCCCGCCGACATAAAACGTCTTCGATAAATTCTCCGCGCGCAACGCAACGGGCGCATCTGTCCGGTCGACAGCCGCGCTCAGGACCTCCGGCGTTGCCCGCGGCAATTCGATCGCACGTTCGTGATAGTGGCAGCGCGCCATCTGGTCGCCATGAGCGGCCGAGACCCGATACGGCGGCGGCGCGTCACGATGACAACGGTCATCGGCAAGCTTGCAGCGCTGTGCGTAGATGCATCCCTGCGTCACCGATCCCGGCAACGGCAGCGAACCGGGGATAGTGTCAAGCCGGCCCGTGTCCTTGCTTCGCCCCGTGGTCGGCAAACACCGCAGCAGGCCCACTGTGTAAGGATGCCGCGGCCGCGCGAATACATCGCGTGTGGTGCCTTCTTCCACCAGTTTTCCCGCGTACAGCACGCCAACGCGATCACACATCCGGCCGATCACCGCCAGGTTGTGGCTGATGAAAAGCACCGCTGTGCCAAGCTCTTCGCGCAGTTGCGCAATCAGGTCGAGCACCTCCGCTTCAACCGTGGCGTCGAGCCCCGTAGTGGGTTCGTCGAGGATCAGCAATGCCGGATTGCACGCAAGCGCCATCGCGATGACCACGCGCTGCTGCATGCCACCCGACAATTGATGCGGATAACTATCCATTACGCGCTCGGGCGACGAGATCCGCACACGCCGCAAGATGTCGATGGTGTGCTCCAGCGCTTCATTCACCGACGCACCTGCGAGTTCGAACGCTTCCGACACCTGCCGCGCGATGGTCAGCGATGGATTCAGCGCGCGGCCCGGGTCCTGATAAACCATCGATACCGCATTGGCGCGCATGTGCCGCAACGCGTCGGCGTTCATCGAAGCGATGTCGTGACCGGCGATTGAAATCTTCCCCGACTTCACGCGGCCGTTGCGTGGCAGATAACGCAATATGGCGAGTGCGGCCGTGGACTTGCCACAGCCGGATTCGCCAACCAGCCCATACGCCTCGCCGCGTTTAACCCGCAGCGAGATGTCCTGCAGCACCTCGCGGTCCCGTCCGCGCGAACGGTAGGCGACCGTCAGGCCGACAAGGGTGAGTGCGTCGGTTTCGGCGCTCTTCGATCCATCGAAGATGGGGAAAGCCGATGGCGGCGGTCCGTTCATCGTTCGAGCACTCCTTGTATGCCATCGGCAACGAGGTTCACGCCCACTACCAGCGAGGCGATGGCGGCCGCGTCGAACACGACGGTCCACCATGCGCCACCCGCCATCAGCGTGTAGCACTCGGACAGAGCGAGGCCCCAGTCGGCCGACGGCGGCTGAATGCCGAAGCCTAAGAACGAGAGCGTGGCGACCGCGAAAATGGCGTAACCGAGCCGCACGGTGGCTTCCACGATGATCGGCTGCAGCACGTTCGGCAGGATCTCCGCGAACATGATGTAGAACGCGTTTTCGCCGCGCAATTGCGCAGCCAGCACGTAATCGAGATTGCGCTCGGCGAACACGGCCGCGCGCACGGTGCGCGCGGTGATCGGAGTGAAGGTGATGCCGATCACCAGGATCACGGTGACATTGCTGGCGCCGACAGCCGCAAGCGCGAGCAGCGCAACGATCACCAAAGGCAGCGCCAGCACCGCGTCGATCAGCCGCCCGATCACGTTGTCCACCCATCCATCGAAATAACCAACGATCAAGCCAACCGCCGTCCCGGCTAGTGTTCCAAGCAGCGTTGCCAGCGGCGCGATGGTGAGAATGTCGCGAGCGCCGACGATCACGCGCGCGAACACATCGCGGCCGAGTTGATCGGTGCCGAACCAGTGCGTGGCGTCGGGCGGGGTGAGGGAGTTCAACGGATCGGACGCGTACGGGTCCTGCGGCACGACCCAATGGCCGATCAGCGCACACGCGACCCAGAACAGCAGGATCAGCACGCCGACCACGAACGTGGGCGAACGCAGCAGCGCTTTGCTGCGTTCAAAACGCGGCGCCTTGCGCGGCGCGGGAGCGACGGCTGCTGTGCTCATTGCGCGTTCCTCACCCGCAAGCGCGGATTCAACACGACATACAGCGCATCCGCAATCAGGTTGGCCGCCGTATAAATCACGCCGATGGTCAGCACGCCGGCTTCGAGCATCGGGAAGTCCTTGCCTTTGGCGGCGTTATAAATGAGTGAGCCAATGCCCTGATAGTGGAACAGCGTCTCCACGACCACGAGCCCGCCGATCATATAGCCGAGCTGCGTGGCGGCAACGGTGACGGTCGGCAGCAGTGCATTGCGCAGCACGTGCCGCATGATCACCACGCGGCGCGGCAGGCCCTTGAGGATCGCGGTGCGCGTGTAGTCGGCATCGAGTGCTTCAACGGTGCCGGCCCGCGCCATTCGTGCGATGTAACCGAAGAACACCAGCACCAGCGGCAACACCGGCAGGATCAGGTGTTTTAACTGGACCAGCACGTTCGATCCAGGCGGGAACGTTGCTTCAATCGGCAGCCATTGCAGCCAGATACCGAACACGAGAATCAGCACGATGGAGGAGACGAACTCCGGCACGACCGTCGCCGATAACCCCGCAATGCTGATCGTCCGGTCGATCCAGCGCCCTTCGTGAAGCGCGGAGTAAACGCCGCCGGCAATGCCGAGGGGCACGACGACGATAAACGCCAGCGCGCCGAGCTTGGCCGAGTTCAACAGCGCACTGCCGATGAAGGGCGCCACCGGCGCGCGATACGAATACGACTCGCCCATGTCGCCGCGCAGAAAATGAGTGATCCAGCCGGCATATTGCGTGAACAAAGGCCGGTCGACGCCCAGTTGATGATTGAGCGCGGCGACCGCGCGGGCGTCGGCCAGCGGCCCGAGGATTGCGCGGCCGACATCGCCGGGAAGCAACTGGCCGCCCGCGAACACGATCACCGACAACAGCCACAACGTGATGACCGCGAGCAGCAGCCTCACGCCTACGAACCGCGCAATGCGCGCGGCGCTTCCGGCGTTGCTGCGTGAGTTGATTTTCGGCGCACCCGGCGCGGCGGGAGGAGAGACCGTGTTCATGATCGGAGCGTCCTCGGGTCAGGCTTCATTCGGCAGTTTCAATGAGCAACCTTCATGAGCGCGAGACTCAAAGAGATTCAAAATGAACCGGCTACGCGCCGATAGTCGCGCGTTGGAAATACAACTGCGAAATCGCATTGAAGGCCACGCCTTTCACGTTCGCCCGCGTGACAATCAGCTGATCGTAGAAATAGGGAATCACAACCGGGGTTTCATCGAGCAACAGGGTCTGGATTTGGCCTGAGAGTTTTTTCTGCGATGCCACGTCGAGCGCCGCGACGAAATCCGCCACCAGCTTGTCGTATTGCGGATTCTTGAAATGCGCGGCGTTCCACGTACCTTCGCTGGTCAGCGGTGCGTTGAGAAACACGTTCGGCACACCGCGATGTCCGTAGTCCGTAATGCCGAGCGGTGAATCGAGCCAGTCCGACTTGCCATAGGTGCCCGCACCGTAATACAGCTCCTGGCTTTCCACCTTCAGCGTGATGCGGATGCCGACCGCCTTCGCTGCGTTCTGGATCACAACGGCGAGATCGGGAATCTCCATGTACTTCTCGGTCGTGAGCGTCACGTCGAAACCGTTCGGCACGCCTGCCGCCGCAAGCAATTGCTTCGCCTTCGCGACATCGAGCTTGCGTTGCGGCACGGAAAGATCGCTGGACGGAAACACCGGCGAGAACGGACTGTCGTTACCGAGCGCCGCGTGACCCTTGAACAGCCCCTTCACGATCACCTCGCGATTCACCGCCAGCGCCAATGCCTGGCGCACGCGTTTGTCCTTGAACGGACCGGTGTCGGTGCGCATGTGCATCTGCCGATGCGCGCTCGACTTCACGCCGAGCACCTTGAACTCGGGATTCGTCATCATGCTGAGGCCACCTTGCACGGTGAAGTCCCCCATCACATCGGCTTGCCGGCCTTGCAACGCGAGCAGTTCCGATTGTTCGTCGGCGTAGAACGCGAACGTCACCCGGTCGGGCAGCGCTTTCTCGCCCCAGTAATCCGGGTTGCGCACAAACGATGCGCCCACTTTCGGCGTGTACTTTTCAAACTTGAACGGCCCCGTGCCCGGGAACGACTTCTCGTACGTGCCGCTGAAATTCGCCGGCAGGATCACGGCGTTGTACGTGTCCGAGGAAACGTAATACGGGAAGTTGCCGTTCGGCGCGTCCAGATGGAACTCGACCGTCATGTCGTCCACAACCTTCACCGAGCCCTTCGACAACACGCCCTTGAGCACCGAGAGCGCGGCCGAACCGCTGCCCGGATCGGCGAGCCGGTTGAACGTTGCAGCGACGTCCTTCGCGGTCATCGGCTGGCCGTCGTGGAACTTGACGTTCGGGCGCAGCTTGAAGGTCCACACATCGCCCTTCTCGTTCGGCTTCCATGAGAGCGCGAGGGAAGGGCGGAGCACGAGCGCCTGACCGTCATCGTCGATGAGAAATTCGCCCGTCTGATTGATCAACGCGAGGCCGGCAGGGTCGGTGACGGTGAGCGGATCGACCTGGCCTGAAGGCGTCAGATGCGCCACGCGGATCGTGCCGCCCGGCTTGCCCGCAGGCGCTTGCGCGCGCGCGTGCGGCATGCCGATCAAACCACCGGCGGCCATCGATAAACCCAGCAAGCTCGCGTGCCGCAGCAACTCGCGTCGCGAGAGCCGGCCGGCCTTGAATTCATCGATGGCATGATTGCCGAGTTCTCCCGCCGATCCCCTCGCCTGTTCCAGTTCTGCTCGGAAGGGGAAAAGCGAGTCCAGATCGGTTGCGGTCTTTTTCATCGGGCTGTCCGGTTCAGGATTCGGTTGTTGTTTTGACTCGACGATACTGCACGCCCCGACCAAGGACGGTGGCAGCGACGGAATCGGAGGCGCTTTCAGCTTTCAGTTTAGCGGAGCAAATAGTGTTCCGATTCCCGGCGCACGTTTCGCGTGCCAATTAATTGCGCGTGCCGTGGGAGAGCCGCGACACTGCGGAAAAGCTTGCTGAAAACCTGCGCGCCACGCGCCAGGAGGGCGGTAGAAAATTCCGCGAATCGTGTGGTCGTGCCGCCGCGTTCAATTGCCGTCAATGCTGATGCGGATGTTTATGAATCGGATCGACCCAGAACACTTCCTCGGGCTCCTCCACCGCATCGATGTTCAGATTCACCACCACCGCTTCATTGTCGCTGCGCACGAGCACGCATTCCAGCGGTTCGTCGGTGAGTGCGTTGATCTCCTGATGCGGCACGTACGGTGGCACGAAGATGAAATCACCCGGTCCGGCTTCAGCGGTAAATTCCAGATGATTGCCCCACTTCATGCGCGCCTGTCCGCGCACGACGTAGATCACGCTCTCCAGCGCGCCGTGATGATGCGCACCGGTCTTCGCGTTCGGATGGATGGTTACCGTGCCGGCCCAGATTTTCTGCGCACCGACGCGTGCTGCGTTGATCGCCGCCGCGCGATTCATTCCCGGCGTCTGCGGGGTGTTGGTGTCGAGTTGATCGCCCTTGATCACCTTGACGCCGTTCTCGCGCCAGTCGGTGTGCTCGTGATTGTGATCGTCGCTCATTGTCTTCGTCTCCGCGTATCCATGGGAAAGCTGCCGTCAATTTACGCCACAGCCGCTCCGGCAAAAAGCAAAAGTCCGTTGCCGCCGGTAGGCAACAACGGACTTGGTTCAATCGTCCGGCTCGACTTGTCGAGCCGGACAACGCCTACTTGGACTTCGAATTCACGATAGCTTCCGCGACATTGTTCGGGGTCTCGGCATAGTGCTTGAACTCCATCGTGTACGTGGCGCGACCCTGAGTGAGCGAGCGCAGCGTGGTCGAGTAGCCGAACATTTCAGCCAGCGGCACCTCGGCGCGCACAATCTTGCCGCCGCCCCCCGCGATGTCTTCCATGCCCTGCACAAACCCCCGGCGTGAGGACAAATCGCCCATCACGTTGCCCATGAAATCCTCAGGCGTTTCCACTTCCACGGCCATCATCGGTTCGAGCAAGACCGGTTTGGCTTTCCTCATGCCGTCCTTGAACGCCATCGATCCAGCCATGCGGAACGCGTTTTCGTTCGAGTCCACGTCGTGGTACGAACCGAAGGTCAGCGTCACCTTCACGTCCACCACCGGGTACCCCGCCAGCACGCCGGCTTTCAGCGTTTCCTGAATACCCTTGTCGACCGCCGGAATGTATTCGCGCGGCACCACGCCGCCCTTGATGGCATCGACGAATTCATAGCCCGTACCCGGCTTTTGCGGTTCCAGCTTCAGCACCACGTGACCGTATTGACCGCGTCCGCCCGACTGCTTGACGAACTTGCCTTCAATATCTTCGACCGGAATGCGGATCGTCTCGCGATACGCAACCTGCGGTTTACCGACAGTCGCTTCGACGCCGAACTCGCGCCGCATCCGGTCCACCAGGATTTCCAGGTGCAACTCGCCCATGCCCGAAATGATCGTCTGGCCGGATTCCTCGTCGGTCTGCACGCGAAACGACGGGTCTTCCTGCGCAAGCCGGTTCAACGCAATACCCATTTTTTCCTGGTCGGGTTTCGTCTTCGGCTCGACTGCCTGGGAGATCACCGGTTCCGGGAAGATCATGCGTTCGAGAATGATCGGATGAGCCGGATCGCAGAGCGTGTCGCCTGTGGTCGCTTCCTTCAGGCCCACAGCCGCGGCAATATCGCCGGCGCGCACTTCCTTGATTTCCTGGCGCTCGTTCGCGTGCATCTGGAGAATCCGGCCAAGCCGTTCCTTCTTCTCCTTGATCGCGTTGTAGACCGTATCGCCGGAATTCACCACGCCCGAATACACCCGGAAGAAGATCAACTGGCCGACAAACGGGTCCGTCATGATCTTGAAGGCGAGCGCCGAGAACGGGTCTTCGTCGGTCGGATGACGTTCCGCGTGTTTGTCGTACTCGTCCACGCCCATGATGGCGGGCACGTCCGCCGGCGACGGCAAGTAGTCGATCACCGCGTCCAGCATGGCCTGCACGCCCTTGTTCTTGAACGCGCTGCCGCAGAACATGGGGACGATCTCGCTCCTGAGCGTGCGCGCGCGGATGGCTTCCTTGATTTCTTCTTCGCTGATCGGCTCACCGCCGATGTACTTGTCCATCAGCGCTTCATTTGCGTCCGCTGCGGCCTCGATCATCTTCTCGCGCCATTCTTCGGCGGTAGCGAGCAGGTTGTCGGGGATTTCCTGGTATTCGAACAACACGCCTTGGCTGGCTTCATCCCAGATGATCGCTTTCATCTTGACGAGGTCGATCACGCCCTGGAAGTGGTCCTCAGCGCCCACGGGAATCTGCATGGGCACGGCAACGCCCTTCAGGCGTTCACCAATCTGGCGCTGCACGCGGAAAAAGTCGGCGCCCACGCGGTCCATCTTGTTCACGAACGCAATGCGCGGAACCTTGTACTTATTGGCCTGACGCCACACGGTTTCGGATTGCGGCTGGACGCCGCCGACCGAGTCGTAGACCATGCAGGCGC
>NZ_JAQGMM010000035.1 GCF_028292365.1 Caballeronia sp. | reverse complement strand
ATATGGGGGTGCAACTGGCCCGCGCGGAGATTGCGTGGAAGTTGGGGAAACGTTTTGATCAGGATCAGGCGTTGGATTGGGGATGCCAGGTGGAGGTGGATAGATCCACTGCGGATCTTGAGTGCTGGGCGGCGCCGGGGAGTACTCGGAAGCGGTAGTGAGGGGGTTATTTTGTGGATTTGGGGGTGGCGGGTTCGCCGGGCCGCGCAAGGTGCTAATTGCGGTACGCAGCGCGCAAGAGTGGGAACACCGATGTGAGAAGCACGCCGCTGATGACGATAGTTCTAGCGGCGCAGCATAAGCCCCGTCGCGCGGCTAGCAGCATGTAGCGGCGGACTACCTACAGCCGCTTTACTCGACGTGTTCAACCGACATGCAGACTACAACCAACTCCGCCCCAATAGACGGCTCCAAAACAAGCAACGTTAAATTCCGTTGCCGTATCTCGGTCGTAAAATGTGCAGCTTGTTCGTCCGTCATTGCATATTCCCAACTGTCGCGGCTCGCTGCCCAGTTAATACGTTCTCGGATTTCGCCCGGCTGAATCTCTCTCTCCGACGAAATTAACAAACGCGAAGCGACATTTTGCAATCCCATTTCGCCAAGCCGAAACACTGATACCTCCTCGCAACTGACGACCGCGAAGCCCCCAGTAGCAAGCTCAAAATTCAGTTCTAAGCGTCGCTCGGCTCTTACATAGCGCAGGCCGATGAACTCCGCGTCGTGATAATTTTTTCTCGTGTTCATATCGTTTTGTCTCTGCTGTGTTACCACGGAAGGAGCGGGAAACTACGCCCGGACTCACGGTTGAATTCCCCCTACGGGCCGGGCGGCCCGTAGTTATGCGCGTGCGGTACCCCTTGACCGTGATCGTGATCGAAGTCGAAATCGACAACGGGCGCACCGGTATCACCATATAGCCGCATTTGTCCGCTTCCGGGGTTCGTGTACCACGTACCCGGATCACCTCGGTTAGGCGTTTTTGCAATGTCAAAACTATCACCAAAGCTGGGTATATTGCCAAGCTCAAACGGTGCGGCATCGCCTAGCGGTGTTGCCCTGCTGCCAGCGTCCGTTACTTCGCCTAGATCGAATGCATCGTTCCGCGATGCCAGCGCCGACGCAGCCGACGCAAGCAAAGCGGATGCAGCGCGGGCGGCTATGTTTCGCGCCCCCGCCTCGGCTATCGTTTCAATGTGTCGGAACGGTTTTAGTGCGCTCGCTGTTCGCGCGGCGCGCTCCTCAATCGCTTGGTTATACGCTTTAAAATCGTCCCGGTGCGCTTTCGATCGGGCCGCGTAGCTGCTGGCGCATTCGGCAATGTCCTTCTCATACGCCGCGTCATCGTATTGGCGCATCGGAACGAAGCCGCTATGCGCGATGTAGGCGGGTTCGGCTCGAAGAATCACGACCGATCCGTCGAGCACGCAAGCGACATAAGCACGTCACGACTTCGCGCGGATTATCTTCCCACATTCCCGATAGGTGCCAAGGAATCGATTCTTTGATGAATGTTCGAATCCGGGCCACGACTTCAGGTTGAGACGCCCAATGTCTCTCGTTCCTATCCGCAAACAGTTTCGCCCCTGCCGCGAGTGCGTCAAGCTCGGTTTCGTAGCGCTCGCCGGGTGACAAATCACCCGGACCACACGGCGTGTATCGGTAACGTCCGTAGTTGAACAGTTCCACGCGCATCCCGTTTGTCTCCTGATTTTTTTACGGCAAACGCGAAACCCTAACGCACTTTCCCGCGCGTCCATCTCATTAAAGGACGGGCGCGAGCGGCATCGTTCAAGAGGTTTGCTTCAGTGACTTTGCAGCGGTGGCGCGTCTTCGTATGGGAGCTTGAGCGTGAGTCTATGAGTACGCGTGAGGCCGTGCAGGTCCGTAGGACATCGGTGCTTGCCCGAGAGCGTACGGGGCGAAGCGTGTTCATGTCAGGATTCGCGAGAAAGAGGGGTTCACACATCCGTGGCTCTGGCGAGCACCGTGCTTTTGGGGCACCCATGAATTGGAACTGCACGCTGCGGACACTTAGGGTAGAGCGGTGAAAGCGTTTTCTTTGCTTCGTTTCTTTGTCGCTAAGGACCAAGAAATGACGCGCCGCCACGCGCAGTGGCTAATAGTGATAAAGAAATTAGCCAACCTAATCAAACCACCAACCTAGAAAGCAGCAACCCGGCAATGACCCCGACCGCTACCCTCCCAAGCCCCCCACCCTGACCATCCCCTAAAAAAACGCCAGCGTCTAATACCTCCTGGCCATTACGTCCAACCCCACCGGCCTAATCCTGTCAGCATGCCCCGCACATCCAAACGCCTCGAACCGTGCCACGCATAAATCCCTCGCCGCAGCCGTCGCTGCCTTCAACGCATGACGCGGATCGAACTCACCCTTCGCCATTGCCAGCGACCTTCGCATCGCCCCGGTCATCGCCAGCCTGATATCCGTATCGATATTCACCTTGCGCACACCATTGGCAATCCCGCGCTGAATCTCCTCCACGGGCACGCCATAAGTCACCGGTATCTCGCCACCGTGCTCACGAATAATCGACAACCATTCCTGCGGCACCGACGACGATCCATGCATCACCAAATGGGTATCCGGGATCAACCGGTGTATCGCCACTATCCGGTCAATGGCCAGGATCTCCCCATCCGGCTGACGACTAAACTTATAAGCGCCATGCGAAGTACCAATGGCAATAGCAAGTGCATCCACACCCGTCGCTCCGACAAATGCCCTCGCCTGTTCAGGATCGGTCAACAAATCGTCATGCGATAACCGGCCCTCTGCCCCCACGCCGTCCTCCTCGCCGGCCTGCCCCGTTTCGAGCGAACCAAGACAGCCCAACTCCCCTTCGACCGATACCCCCACCGCATGAGCCGCCTCCACAACCCGCTGGCTAACCTCCACGTTGTAGGCGTAATCAGCGGGCGTCTTCTGGTCAGGCATCAACGATCCGTCCATCATCACTGACGTGAAACCGGACCGGATCGCCTGCTGGCATACCGACGGACTCGCCCCGTGATCCTGATGCAGCACGACCGGCAGGTCAGGATGCGCCTCGATCGCAGCCAACACAAGATGACGCAGGTACGGCTCCCCGGCATATTTGCGTGCCCCCGCCGACGCCTGCAAAATCACGGGACTGCGCGTCATATCCGCGGCCTGCATGATCGATTGGATCTGCTCCATATTGTTCACGTTGAACGCGGGCACGCCATAGCCATGTTCCGCTGCATGGTCCAGCAGCTGACGTAATGCAATAAATGACATTTCGGACTCCGTTATATCAAGGTTATAACCAGTTCCCTGGAAGCTGATGTGTTCAGCAAGCAACCCTGCTTGCCTCGGCGACCACTGCCTTTACCGTCAGCCCGAAATGCTCGAACAACGCTTCAGCCGGCGCGGATTCGCCAAAACAATCGATTCCCACCACTCCGCCGTCCAGCCCAACATACTGCCGCCAGAAAGCACTCACCCCCGCTTCGATCGCTACACGCGGTACCTCCCGCGGCAGCACCCTGTCACGCCATGCCCGCGATTGACGGTCGAACATGGTAGTGGATGGCATCGACACCACCCGGGCAAACACTCCCTGCGCATGTAGCGGCTCAACTGCCGCCAGCGCAAGCGCGATCTCCGATCCAGTTGCAATCAAAACCACGCGCTTCGACACGCGACCCGCTGGCGCCGCCCAGTCGCGCAGCACATACCCGCCATTGGCAATCGCATCGATCTGTTCTTCGTCGCGCGGAACAAACGGCAAGGTCTGGCGGCTCAGCAATAAACAGGAGGGACGATCGCGGTCGACCGCGCACACCCATGCCTGCGCAGTCTCCACGGTGTCGCACGGACGCCATACATCCAGACCCGGAATCATGCGAAGGGTTGCTGCATGCTCTATCGACTGATGCGTCGGACCATCTTCGCCAAGACCAATGGAGTCGTGCGTGAACACAAACACCGTGCGAACCTTCATCAGTGCGGCCATGCGCAACGCATTACGCGAGTAGTCAGAGAACGTGAGGAAAGTGCCGCCAAAAGGCAGATATCCGCGATGCAGCGCCATACCGCTAAGCGCTGCGCTCATGCCGAATTCACGTACGCCGAAGTGGACGTAGTTGCCGCCCTGAGGCCCTTCACGCCCGCCTTCCACGGTCACGGCTTCCTTCCAGCGCGTGAGGTTTGAACCAGTGAGGTCCGCCGATCCCCCTAACAGTTCGGGCAACGCGCGAGCCAGCCCTTCTATAGCCTGCTGCGACGCCTTGCGCGTTGCAATCGACTGACCGGCACGGTTGGCGTCCTGCACAAGCGCCAGCGCAGCCGAACGCCAGCTCGAGGGCAGTGCTCCGCGCATACGCCGCTCGAACTCGGCGGCTTCGCGGGGAAACTGCCGCCGGTACGCACCGAACCGAACGGTCCAGTCCGCTTCAACCCTCTCCCCCCGCTCGCGAGCGTCCCACAGGCTCCTGATCCTCGACGGAATGTCGAAGGGCGGATAAGGCCAGTCGAGCGCACGCCGGGTCGCTGCGACCTCTTCAGCGCTAAGCGGTGCGCCGTGCACGTCGTGCGTCCCGGCCATCGACGGCGAGCCTTTTCCAATGACCGTCTTGCAACAGATCAGCGTCGGTCTTCCGGCTGTGCGCGCGTGACGTAATGCGCGATCGACGGCATCGACATCATGGCCATCCACCTCGCGCACCACGTGCCAGCCATAGGCCTCGAAGCGCGCGGGGGTATCGTCGGCAAACCAGCGGTCTACATGGCCGTCGATAGAAATGCCGTTGTCATCGTAGAGCACCGTCAGCTTGTTCAGTCCGAGCGTACCCGCCAACGACGCCGCCTCGTGCGATATGCCTTCCATCAGGCAGCCATCGCCGACAAAGACATAGGTTCGATGATCGACAATCACATGCCCGGGCCGGTTGAACTCTCGCGCCAGCAGCGCCTCGGCAAGCGCCATGCCGACCGCGTTCGCCAACCCCTGGCCCAGGGGTCCGGTCGTCGTTTCAACACCCGGTGTCAGTCCCACTTCAGGATGCCCCGGCGTTTTGCTATGCAGTTGCCGGAAGCGCTTTAGTTCATCGAGCGGCAGGTCATAGCCGCTCAGATGCAGGAGCCCGTATAACAACATGGAACCATGCCCGTTCGATAACACGAACCGATCGCGGTCAGCCCAGTCGGGATTGCGCGGATTGTGTTTCAGGTGCCGGCTCCATAATGCGACGGCGGTCTCCGCCATTCCCATCGGCATGCCGGGATGACCTGATTTAGCCTGGCCGACCGCATCGACAGCGAGAAAGCGCAACGCATTCGCCATCAAGCGAGTTTCATCGCGAACGCCCGGCGACGCGGATACTTCAGCAGATACTTCAGTGACGGCATTCATCGGATGCCTCCTCTAATAAAAAAACGATAGGACCGGACCTCAGGCGCGGGCTCGCCGATCGAGCAATTGCAGGATCAGCGGCGTGAAGATGAGCTGCATCGCGAGCCCCATCTTTCCGCCGGGTACGACGATCACGTTCGGACGCGACATGAACGAGTCATGCAGCATGGTGAGCAAATACGGGAAGTCGATTCCCTTGGGCCGAGCGAACCGGATGACAACAAAACTCTCGTCCGCATGCGGGATCTCACGCGCGGTGAACGGGTTGGATGTGTCCACGGTCGGCACGCGCTGGAAGTTGACATGCGTACGCGAGAACTGCGGGCAGATGTAGTTCACATAGTCCGGCATGCGCCGGAGGATGGTGTCGACCACCGCCTCGTGCGAATAGCCCCGCAAGGTCTGATCGCGATGCAGCTTCTGGATCCACTCCAGGTTGATGATTGGCACCACGCCCACCAACAGGTCCGCATGACGCGCAACATCGGCCTTGTCGGTCACAGCAGCACCATGCAGCCCTTCATAGAACATCAGGTCCGTGCCGGCAGTGACCTTTTCCCACGGCGTAAACGTACCGGCGTCCTGCTGGTAGAGCGCAGCTTCCGCGTCGTCGTGGACATAGTGGCGAACCTGTCCTGTGCCCGTATCCCCATAGTCCGAGAACAGTTGCGCAAGCTCTTCAAGCAGGTTGGCCTCGGGGCCGAAATGGCTGAAGTTGCGCATGCCGTCACGCTCGCTTTGCTTGAGCGCCTCGCGCATGCCCAGTCGATCGTGCCGATGAAACGCGTCGCCCTCCACAATCTGCGCGTTGATCCGCTCCCGCCTGAAAATGTGGGTGAAGCTCTTCATGACGGTCGTCGTGCCCGCGCCGCTGGAGCCGGTCACCGCGATGATCGGATGTTTGACTGACATGATGTGTCTCCTGGTTCTCTTAGTCGAAATCGATCAGGCGACGCTCTCAGACCGGCGCTTCAGGCAAGAACAACGATCGCTTGTTAAAAAGCGGCGACGTGTAGGGCTTGTCTTCGCCACGGTCATAGTCGGCGTGATAGCGGGCAATGCGCGTCACTTCATTCTTCGAACCCAGGATCACCGGCACCCGTTCATGCAACGCCCGCGGTTGCACGTCGAGAATCCGCTCGCGCCCTGTGGTCGACATGCCGCCCGCCTGCTCGATCAGGAAACTCATCGGACTGGCTTCGTATAAGAGTCGCAAGCGGCCTTGCATGGCCGGCGTCTTGAAGTCGCGCGGGTACATGAACACCCCGCCACGCATCAGGATGCGGTGGACCTCGGCGACCATCGAAGCGATCCAGCGCATGTTGAAATCCCGTTCACGGCAACCGCTGCGGCCATCCTTGCATTCCTGCACGTAGCGGCGCACAGGCGGCTCCCAGAAACGCTCGTTCGACGCGTTGATCGCGAACTCGCCCGTATCCTCCGGAATGCGGATGTCCGAATGCGTGAGCACGAAATTGCCGACCTCGCGATCAAGCGTAAAGCCATGCGTGCCATTACCCACCGACAGGACGAGCATGGTCGACGGACCGTACACCGCATAGCCTGCCGCCACTTGCTCGTGACCCGGCCGCAGGAACGCGGCGTCAATCTCATCGGGGCCGGCCTTTAACCCGGCGGGCGCTCGCAGCACCGAGAAGATCGATCCGACCACACCGTTGATATCGATATTCGAGGAGCCGTCCAGCGGATCAAACGCCAGCAAATATTCCCCGCGCGGATACGCTGGCGGAATCGTGTACACGTCGTCCATCTCTTCAGACAGCATGCCCGCCAGCAGGCCGTCCCACTCGCAGTGCTGCAGGAAGATGTCATTGGTCGCAATATCGAGTTTCTTCTGTTCCTCGCCATGCGTGTTGACGGTCGCGGCCGAGCCATAGTTGCCGCCCAATGCCCCCTTGGTCAGTTGCGCTGAGATGGTCTTGATCGAAGCCGCTACGTCGACCAGCAGCGCCGATAAACCGCTGGCCTGAACAGGTGATGGATTGCGATCAAGGGTATCGATCAGGAACTTTGAAAGTGTGGTCCGTCCATCCAGCATGGCGCACTCCTGGGAGATTCAAGCGTGATAAGCATAATTAAGCAGGTCTCTGCGGCGGCGTGTCGAACACGCGGCTCGCGCGAATATCGGTGGCGCACAACAGGGTGAGCGCGGCGGTATCGGACGGACCACCGCCTTGCATCGCTTCGGCGAACAGACGGCTGGCCTGGCGCAATCGCGCGCGATCAAGCGCGTTGCGCACCGAGCGCGCGTTCGCGAAATTGGGCTGGCTGATGCGCCGCACGAGATAGTCTTCGAACGCGGTACGCGCCTCTGCGTCGAGCCGGTAGTGCATCCGCGCGAGCATGCCTTCGGCAATCGCGATCAGTTCTGCGACGTCGTAATCGGGGAACGTGACGTGATGCGCAATCCGCGAGCGAAACCCTGGATTACTCTGGAAGAAGGTTTCCATGCGCGACTCGTAGCCGGCCAGAATGACCACCAGGTCCGAGCGTTGGTTTTCCATCGTCTGCAACAAAATCTCTATAGCTTCCTGCCCGTAATCGCGCTCGTTTTCCGGCCGATACAAGTAATACGCTTCATCGATAAACAGAACGCCGCCCATGGCACGCTTGAGCACGTCGCGTGTCTTGGGCGCCGTGTGCCCGATGTACTGGCCGACAAGATCATCCCGCGTAACCGACACCAGATGCTTGCGGCGGATATACCCCAGCCTGAACAATACCTCCGCCATGCGCAGTGCGACTGTTGTCTTGCCAGTGCCCGGATTGCCGGAGAAACACATATGCAGCGTAGGTGCGCCGCTCGCTATCCCAAGCGTTTCGCGCGCCCGTTCAACCAGCAGTTGCGCCGCTATTTCGCGGATGCGCGTCTTCACCGGCGTAAGCCCGACCAGATCGCGATCCAGTTCCGCCAGCACGTCACCCACCGCCGACTCGCGGAACAGCGCGACGAGATCGACACTCGGCGTGTTCGGCTCAACAGGCGAATTTTCAGGCGAATTTTTGGACGGTTCGTGAACCGGCAGATCGGCTTCGGCTAGCGTCATCGTCGTCTCTCCAGTGGTCCAGGTACTTAGCGGCTCGAAGGCGGCTGATCATTCGAATAAGACTTGATCGCGTAGTGCTGCACGCGGCCCTGGACGTCCTGGCGCTCCAGTCGGAAGCCCGGTTCGTCCTGCGGCCGGTTGACGATGAACGACAGCCGCATGGTCTCGAAGCCACGCACCGAATCGAACGCGTTGACCTTGATGTAATGCTGCGGATACGTCGTTCGGCAAGCCTTGACTTCCTGCATCGCGCCGGCGGGATCTTTCAGGTCGAACATCGGCAAGCCCCACATTTCCCAGTAGGTATTGCGCGGATGCGGGTCGTCGGTGAACTCGACCGAGCAGGCCCAGCCCTGCTGCAATGCGTAATCGATCTGCATGCCGATCTCCTCGTCGGTGAGTTCGGGAAGGAATGAAAACGTGCCTTGTGTGATTCGCATGACTAACCTCTTGTCTGAAAAACTGCCTTAAGCTCCGACCCGCAACCCCCAACCCCAAGCTTCAGGCCGGCGTTGGCGTGGCGGCGAAGTCCGGCGTGTCGGTCGACGCATAGTTGAACGTCACGTCGCGCCATGTATCCAGCGCCTGCTTGAGCGGCGTGCACCAGCGCGCCGCGCTCTCCAGTATCTCCGGCCCTTCGTTCGCGATGTCGCGGCCTTCGTTGCGCGCCTTCACCATGACTTCGAGCGCCACGCGGTTGGCGACAGCGCCTGCCTGGATGCCGGCGGGATGGCCGATCGTGCCGCCGCCGAACTGCAGGATGCAGTCATCGCCGAACAGGTCCAGCAACTGGTGCATCTGCCCGGCGTGAATGCCGCCTGACGCCACCGGCATGACTTTTCGCAATCCCGCCCAGGGCTGTTCGAAAAAGATGCCGCGCGACAAGTCCACCGGATTGCGCGATTCACGCAACACGTTGTAATAGCCCTGTACCGAAAGCGGATCACCTTCAAGCTTGCCGACCGCGGTACCGGCATGTGCATGATCCACGCCTGCCATACGCAGCCATTTCGCGATCACGCGAAACGAAATGCCGTGATTGCGCTGTCGCGTATAAGTGCCATGTCCTGCACGATGCAGGTGCAGGATCATGTCGTTCCTGCGAGCCCAGCCCGCCATTGACTGGATCGCGGTCCAGCCGACCACCAGGTCGATCATCACGATGCAGGAGCCCAGTTCCTTCGCGAATTCCGCGCGTTCGTACATGTCCTCCATGGTCCCGGCCGTGACGTTGAGGTAGTGTCCCTTGACCTCGCCGGTAGCGGCTTGCGCGCGGTTCACGGCTTCCATCGAAAACAGGAACCGGTCGCGCCAGTGCATGAACGCCTGCGAGTTGATGTTCTCGTCGTCTTTCAAGAAATCGAGACCGCCCCTCAGGCCTTCATACACCACACGTCCATAGTTCTTGCCCGAGAGTCCCAGCTTCGGCTTCACCGTGGCGCCGAGCAACGGACGGCCGTACTTGTCGAGCCGCTCGCGTTCGACCACGATGCCCGTAGGCGGCCCGCGGAAAGTCTTGAGGTAAGCAACAGGCATGCGCATGTCCTCGAGCCGCAGCGCTTTCAACGGTTTGAAGCCAAACACATTGCCGATGATCGATGCCGTCAGGTTTGCCACCGAGCCTTCCTCGAACAGGTCGAGGTCATACGCGATATACGCAAAGTACTGCGGCTCCGCGCTGCTCGAAGACGGTACAGCGTCCACGCGATACGCTTTCGCGCGATACATATCGCAGGCGGTAAGCCGGTCAGTCCAGACCACGGTCCAGGTCGCCGTCGACGA
Organism: Caballeronia sp.; assembly: GCF_028292365.1. Classification (GTDB taxonomy): domain Bacteria; phylum Pseudomonadota; class Gammaproteobacteria; order Burkholderiales; family Burkholderiaceae; genus Caballeronia. The sequence continues at coordinate 7,021 of NZ_JAQGMM010000035.1, read as the reverse complement.
TTCCCCCGCCACCGCCGCCGCAGCTTCCTCGGGCTCGACACCGGGTTGCGGCGTGATCCGGAAGAGCGCGATCACATCGGTGTCCTGCGGTACGTAGTCGGGCTGCCAGTAGCCCATCTCGCGATACTTCATGACGCCCGCCGAGTAGCGGGAACGCGGGGCCGACGCGTTGGATGCCGGCTCGACGGCGGCCTTGGTGAAATCGTTCATTGCGTTTGCCTCGAAAGTTAAAAACGCGCTGTAGAAGCTTCAAAAAGCGCCTCGCGACCAGGTAGCGGAACCGATGAACGAACTGGCCTGCGCTGTGAATGCAATGTAAGCGCGAGCCGTTCCGAAGGGAATTCACGATTTTCTTCGTCAGGGTTAAGTGATCCGTTAACGTCGGGTACTCCCTAAAGCCGTGTGCCGGGGCGACGTGGGACACTTTGCTCAGGTTCCGCGACAGTCAGGCGCATTCGCCATTGCGCCATCCAGCCCGCGTGTTCCGTATGTGCTCCGAACACGGCGCGTGCGTTTTGGCACGCTGCTTGCGTGAGGGTGCTTGCTGGCGCTGCCCGTTGTTGCGAAAGCTGCTGGAAAGGCGACGACGGGTGATACTGGCATTCCGTTGGATAACTTGATGGAGACGACTATGCAGTGGACGACACCGAGCTACACCGATATGCGTTTTGGTTTCGAAATCACGATGTATATCGCAACGCGTTAAGCGCCGGGCGCCGCCGTCGGCCCATGGTTCTTGTATGGGCAACTGACGTGCGGCTTGGCGTGATCGCCCTGGCGTGCTGCCGGCTGAACGAGGCCGATGCAGTTGACGCATGTGACGCAGGTAACGATTACGCTTGAGTTGGAATGTGCCAATCCGCCGGTTCCCAGTACGTCGCCATGACCAGCGTTCCCCGCCATGATTCATGAAACGATCGTCACGACTGCGGCGCACGATGGCCGGCCCCACATTGCACCCATGGGCGTCCGCTTCGAGGACGGCCTGGCGATCCTTGCGCCGTTTCGCCCCTCTGCCACGCTGGACAATATTGTCGCCACGCGTGCAGCCGTGATCAATTTCACGACTGACGTGCGTGTGTTCGCGGGCTGCGTGACGGGTTACTTGCGGGACTGGCCGACACTCGCCGCCACGGTCGTGAACAGCGTGCGGCTCGCGGATTCGCTCGCTCACACGGAGCTTGAGCTCGACACATTCCAGGACGACCCGCAGCGTCCGGTGCTGCGGATGAGAAGCGTGCATGGCGAGACGCACGCGCCGTTCGCGGGGTTCAATCGCGCACAGGCGGCCGTGGTGGAGGGCGCGATTCTCGTTAGCCGCCTGTTCATGCTGCCAGCGGAAAAGGTCGACCATGAAGTGGCGTACCTGCAAATCGCCATCGATAAAACCGCCGGTGAGCGGGAGCGTATTGCCTGGGACTGGATCATGGCGGCCATTTCGCGACATCGCGCCGCTGAAGCTCCCTCGTACGTATTGAACACGCCGGCGTCCGAGCGGCGCTGAATACCCCCGGAGGTTTCCATGACAGCATTGCTCGCGAGCGTCCGCTCGTCCGAAGAAGCGCTCGATGCAGCACAAGCGGGCGCCGAACTGATTGATCTGAAGGAACCGGGCGCAGGGGCGTTGGGCGGCGTGTCCCTGCACGAGATCACGCGGATCGTGGCCGTGCTGCGCTCGATCTACCCGGTCAAGCCGATCAGCGCGACTATCGGCGATATGGCGACCGAGGCAACGGATGAAATCGCGGCGCGCGTCATTGAAGTGAGCAATACAGGGGTGGATTACGTGAAGGTCGGCGTAACACCCGGGACGGCGGCCCGGCGTTGCCTGGTTGAGCTGGCGAACTTGCCGGCCGCGGTCGTGCCGGTGCTTTTGTGCGATGCAGGAATGGACGTGGAGCTGGCGCGTTTTGCAGCAGAGCTGGGCTTCGCGGGAATCGTCTTCGACACCGCCAACAAGGACGGCCGCACGCTCTTTGATTGCGTCGATAAAAACACGCTGGCGGCCTGCTTGCGAGCGGCCGGCGAGAACGGTTCAATGACCGGATTGGCGGGGTCCCTCGGTTGGGGGCAACTCACGGAGATTCGCGAGCTTGCGCCGGATATAGCGGGGTTTCGCACCGCACTGTGCGAGGGAGGGCGTGTGGGGCGCCTGGACCCCGCAAGAGTTGCGCAATGGGCAAATGCGCTGCATCGGAGCGCGGTCGCTCATTAAGCTTCACGAGGAAGCTGATTTTTTACACCAGGTTCTAAGCCACTGGAATGTGCAACAACCTCTCCCGCATCAAGCCGGCGTCGCCTTTGTTGAACATCTCCACCACGTAGTTCGCATCGGCCACGTGCTTGGCGAAGCGGGCATCGACTACCCCTCTCGACGATAAAGCCTCGATCGGCGTCCCCGCTTCTACCGCACAAGACTTCACCACCATCAGCCGCTCGGCGTTCAGCGTGGTCGACAACCACGCGGCGAGGCTATCGGACGTCGTGTCCCAGTTGGTCATTTCATCGGGTGTGTCGCGCATCAGGTCGGTCGGCACCCACACCGCCACGCGGCCATCGCGCAACGCGCGCCGGATGCGGATCTCGTTCGATGCCAGCACGAGTTCCGGCAAGACCCCCTGCATCAAGATGGCGTACTGCGCCATCGCAAGCAGGCACATGTTGTGAGCGGCCAGGTCGCCAAAATGCCACTCACTCTGGTACTGGCGAACCGTGTCCGCGAAATCCGCGCCGCCCGGCACGATCACGACCCGCCCGCCGCCCACTTCCCAAAGCTGGGTAAGCCACTCGCGCAGCGACGGGTCGTGACTCAGGCTTCCCCCGATTTTCACCACCCACATGACATGTCCCTCGCTTTGATTTGACCCTGCCCGCACACACCATCACCGTCGCACGCTTTGCATCAACCCCACATCAAGCCGCGGCCGCTGGCTCGTGCAACACCGGCAATGACAGCAACGCTACCGCCACGCCAGGCGCGCAGGTCGCTATCCATTCCGGCACTTCCGGACTTGCCCCGGGCGCATCGACCAGGCTCGCGAAATCGATAAAACCCCGTCCTTGCCCCCGCGCCAGCGCACTGGCCAGAAACCGCCCGCACCCCGCGCCCACCAGCGGCGCGTGTCCAAGCGCCGGATGCGCGTCAGTCACGCGGGCCAGGTTTTCCGCCAACACCTGCATCTGCTCGTCACGCCAGGTTTGCGCGAATTCCCGCCATTCGCTGTCGCTCGCGTCGCGAGCGTCAAGGCCGATCATCCGTGCAATCCGCGCACGGCTCGCAGCCTCGGTCTTCGGTCCGTTATCGGCGCTCGGATGCTGATCGTGCGCCGGCCATAATTCGCCCGTCAACCGATAGACATCTGCAGTCGTCGCGAACCATTCATTCATCACGTTGACCCGCTCGTCACGAAACACAATACGATGCGATACACCGCACAACGGTGTGCGCACCACGCCCTGATATACCAGCTCGCCACTGGCAAGCCGGCTCGTGTCGTTGCATCCACGAGCCGCGACGCGCCCCGCGACAATCGGCACGATATCCGTAGTGGTACTGCCTATATCGACGAGCAGCGCATCACTGACACGGCTCGCGACCCATTGTGCGGTGGCGCGCCAGTTCGCCGATGCAACATCGCGCCAGCCATTGATGCACTCTGCAGCCGCAAGCCAGCCGGCCGCACCCGCAAAAAACCGCGTGTCCGGCCCAAGCCGCCGCGCAAGCGTGTCCACGAGAACGCTGACGCCCTCGGCGCGATCGGCGAAGAGATCGACCATCTCGCCTGTCATGGTGACCGCATGATGGGCCCCTGCCTCGCGAGCAGCCGGCCAGCGGTCGAATACGGAATCAAGCACTTGCTCCAGATGCCCGAGCCCCTGCCATAGCGGACAAGCCCATTGCGCGATATCGAGCAACTCGCCGGACCCCGCCACCATCGACACCTTGACGTGTGCGCCGCCCACGTCCCAGCCGAAGACCACCGCGGCGGTTTTCATGAACGCGCTCCTGATGTACACGCACACGTTCTGGCGTCACATCCGTACGGCACGCCATGCGCCTTGAGCAGATCGCCGGCCACGTTGCGTCCGAGCCGCGCCGACAACCCCGCATACGCCGCCGTCAGCCGCGGATTCACCTCGATCACCACTGGCCCTCTCTGCGCATGCCACACCAGATCGATCCCGACATATCCGCGCAAGCCATGCAACGCCGCCACGACCTGTCGCGCCAGCGCTTCAAGCGTTTTCCCCTGCGCGCTGTGCCGGTCGATCTGATCGATCTCCACGCAACTGAATTCGAGCACATGCTGCTTCTTTCCCGGCGCCGGCATCTCGGACAGGCCGATCACCTGCCGGTTGATGCTGGCCAGTTCCACATCGTGCTCGTCGCAGATGAGGGACAGGCTCAGCGGTTCGCCATCGACCCACTCCTGAAGGACCGGATTGCGGCCGGCCGCCGCGCGCGCGTCGTACTCGGTGCAGGCATCGCTGAAATTGTCGTAGACGAATGTGTCCAGACCGCCCGCGCCGTCGTCGGGCTTCACGACCCAGCGCGCGTGCGGGTTGCCGCTAGTCCCTATATCGCCGGGTTCGAGCGAGGGCGTCACCGCAATTCCGTGCGCTTCCAGACATGCCGCTGTCGCACTCTTGCTCGACGCAATTCTGATGGCTTCTTTCGAGCATCCAAGCCAGCGCGCCGAACCGACGGAGTCATGCAGATGCAGCAGCAAGCCGTCGCATTCGGGCGCTATGATCCACGCCCGGTCGTGCTGCCGGGCGACACGCGCCACGAAAGCCGTGATCGATTCGCCGGGCATCGCCTTGCAATGGCTGCGCGCCGGATCAACGGTTTCGAAACGCGAGCTGGCGAACGTCACCTCCACGCCGCCGAGGTCGAGCAGGTCTTTCACCAAGGCATCACGCATCGCGCGCCCTTCCACGATGAGCGCGCTAAGATCGAGCAGGCTGGCCTCGCCGGCCAGTGCCGGATCAACGCCGCCGCCGGTGAGATACTCGTACACAAATAACTTGGTCAAGGGTCCCTTCCATGCAAGTGATGCAGGTGATACCAGTACTCGATCTGCTCGACGGCTTCGCTGTGCGCGCGGTGCGTGGCGAGCGCGCCCGGTATAGGCCGATCGAGTCCTCACTGTGCGCGACCAGCGAGCCGCTCGCCATCGCGCATGCACTGTTGGCCGCGACGGGCGCACGCACGCTCTACGTTGCCGACCTCGGCGCAATCCTGCAGCAAGGCGATCACGCCGGCCATCTTGCAGCGCTACTTGATGCGCTCGATCGGCAAGACCAGGCAGTTCGCCATGCGTCGGGCCACGGCGTCGAAATCTGGCTCGACGCGGGATTCACCGATTTCCCTTCGATGCAAACGCTCTTCGATCGCATCGACTCCATCCGTTGTGTCCATGGCATTCAGCCACCTCGCCGCGCCACGCTCGTGCCTGTCTTCGGCACCGAGACCCTGCACACTCCGCGTGCCCTGCGCGAGGCCGAAGCCGCCGGTTTTGCGCCCGTGCTCTCGCTTGATCACCGCGCCGGCCGGCTTATAAGCGAGCCGTTGGCCGGACAGCCGGAGCCCGACACATCATGGTGGCCATCGCGCGTGATCGTCATGACACTCGACCACGTGGGCTCCTACGAAGGCCCCGACCTTGACACCTTTGCGGCCATTCGGGCGCAAGCCGGCGATCGTGAGCTTATCGGTGCTGGCGGTATCCGCCATGCTGCCGACTTATCCGCCGCAGCCCACAGCGGCGCGGCGGCATGGCTCGTCGCTTCCGCCCTCCATGACCGGCGGCTCGATCTTCCGGCCGCCAAACCCTGAGGCGAATACACAATATCCATGCCAAGCGGTACGGCGAGCCTTTACCTGTAATCGTTTGGCAAGGAACTGCAATTGCTGTGCGCAGCGGGTGACACTGTGTTCCAGCGCCGCACATACTGTGCTGCGCAGCGGGGTCTCGTTTAGGGCATGGGCGGACATGGCGATGGCGGGGCGAGTGCCGCGTTTGCTCGCCGTCCACGCCGCATGTGCATCGAATGTGCAAAGAGGCAGGCTTGCGGTGCAACCATCACGCGTTGTGCTTCAAAAACCGGCATGGACTTTGCACTAACGGCTTCATGCACCTTTCGTCCGCCTCTTCGTCGAATGTCGCTCAGCCAAGTGTGCGCGCCGCGGCTTCATCGCCGCTGTCCGCTGCTGCGCCCGCGCCCGGCATGCGCGACTGGACCTGCCCGTTCTGTCCCCTGCTCTGCGATGACATCACAACCATCGTGCACGCCGACGGCGCGCTCGACGCACCCGATGTGGAATGCCCGCGGCTCACCCAAGCGTTGACGTGGTTCAGTGCGCCTGGTGCAAGCCTGCCCGCTATCGATGATCAGGACACCGACCTGGAATCCGCCCTGCAGCGCGCCGCCGATATCCTGAAGAACGCATCCCGCCCGCTCTTCGGCGGACTGGTGACCGACGTCGCCGGTGCCCGCGCGCTCTACCCGCTGGCCGCCGGCTGCGGCGCAATCCTCGATCATCTGCACGGCGATGCCATGGCCGCGTCAACGGCTGCGTTGCAGGATCGTGGCGCATTCTTCACGACGCTCTCCGAAGTACGTTCGCGCGCCGACCTGTTGATCATTTTCGATTGCCAGCCGTCGCTGCGTTATCCGCGTTTTTACGAACGCGTGCTGGGTGGAACGGATCACGCGCGCGAGCTGATCTTCGTGGGCTGCGATGTGGATCCTGCGGCGGATAGCGTTGAGAACACGAGCACGCATTCGATGCTCAAGGACGGCGATCCATACGACATTTTAGCGATCTGGTCCGCACTAACCGAAGGCCGCACTGTAGCGTCGATTGGTGGCAATAACACCATCGCCCATGCGCTCGCGGATCTGACCGGGCGCGTAAGCGCCGCGCGATATGCGGTGGTCGTGTATGAGCCGGCCGCGTTGCCCGGTTCGCACTCGGCGTTGCTGATTGAAGCGGTGAACCGGATCGTCAAGATGG